>JBALXF010000147.1:0-6959 GCA_036961085.1 Psychromonas sp. | reverse complement strand
TTCTGATAATCATGTTGATGATAATAAAATAGATTATAACTACCAACAATTTTCAGCTAACCCTATGTGGTTACAGCGATTAAATGATAAAAGCTTTGCCGGAATTGGTTTTGATTTTAATTATAGTAGTGGCGAAGATTTTGATAGCTTAGATTCATCAGTAGATTATTCCGAGCTTGAAGAAAGCTCTCGTAGTGTTGGCGCCAATTTTTTGCTCAACTACGATACTCGTGACTATGTATTGAATCCTTCTGATGGCCGTTTATTACAAATGAACACCTATTTTTATCGCCAATTTTTAGGCAGTAAAACAGATTTTGAAGTTTATGATCTTATGTATAGCGAATATATGCCAATAGCACGAGATTCTGATGTTTTAGCTTGGCAAATTAGAAGCCGATTGACCCATGGTGATGTTCCTTGGGATCAACTGAGTAAAATTGGTGGCGGTAGTCTATTGCGTGGATATAACATCGGGCGTTACCGCGATAAACAAATGCTGCTTGCACAGGCTGAATACCGCATGAACTTAACCGGTCGCCATGGTATGGTATTTTGGTCAGGTATTGGAATGGTTGCCGATCAAGTTAGTGATTTCAGTACTGATGAAATATTACCGAGTGCCGGAGTCGGTTATCGTTTTGAAGTTAAACCAAGAGTTAATTTACGTCTTGATCTCGCTTTTGCTAAGAATGAAACTGGCTTTTATTTTAACGTGAATGAAGCTTTTTAAACGCTCTATACAGAGTCAATATTCAAGGACGCATATGACGGCAACTATCACTACACAGAAAGTGACATACCAGCTAGGTAACTTAACTCTTGCCGGGATTAGTTGTGGAGACAGACAAGATAACATTGTTTTATGCCTACATGGTTGGTTAGACAATGCAGCAAGTTTTGAGCCTTTATTTCCTTACTTTAACGATAAACACATTATCGCTATTGACCTGTTTGGACATGGTCTTTCATCACACCGTAGCCAAGATGCCAATTATCACTTTATCGATTGGATTGATGATCTATTGCATCTGTTTACTCATAATAAATGGTCATCCATAGATATCATTGGTCATTCAATGGGTGGCATGGTTGCATCCGCTTTTGCAGCGGCATTCCCAGAAAAAGTAGAATCACTGACCTTAATCGATTCAATCGGGTTTATTTGTACAGATAAAACTCAAACGACAGCACAACTTCGCCGCGGTTTATTAAGCCGCTTAAGAACCAAGCAGCTCACTGCCAAAAAAACCAAGACTAAAGGTTACACTACATTAGATGCTGCAATAAATGCACGCATGATGGCATCTGATTTGTCTTTTGAACAAGCCGGTCGATTGGTACGACGCGGGACAGTACAGCAAGATGCATTATATGTTTGGCGAGTAGACAACCGTGTTAAGGCAATCTCCCCTTATCGTTTATCTCCAGAGCAAGCACAGCAACTGATTGCAGATATCAATTGTCCGGTATTATTAATTTATGGTACTAGTGGCTTAGATCTAGTCAGCACCGGGCTTAAACAGTTTGCTCCCTTATTTAAAAATCTACAAATAGCAGAGCTTAGCGGAGGTCATCACGTTCATATGCAAAAACCAGCGCAAACAGTGGCATTGATTAATCAGTTTATCGATAACAATTACGTTAAAGAATAGCCGTTCATTATACCAAAAAACGAAACGATTCAGTCGCATAAACATGATGCTAGAAAATACTAAAGTCAACGCGTTTGATTAAAAAGCAAGCGCCATGACACAAACTGAGTACTATTCATAACATATTGAAAATATTGATTTATAATTAATATTTGTCTAACTGAAAAATGGTGAGCTTGATTATACTTTAATATTTTTTAACAGGTTTTCTTAGTTATAGATTAGAGTTTAAGTGTTAATTTATTGTGCGCTTACAGCGCTCATTGTATTATATTTTTATATATATTTATTGATAGGCTGTGTCTTCTGACACACGTTATCCTGCTCAATTAAAGTTCAAATTAGGATCTCACAATGGCAACTCAGGGAAGAAAAGGCAATAATCGTAAACAAGAGTTAATTAATGCAACATTAGATTGTATCGCTAAAGAGGGGTTACAAAAGACCACAGTGCGTAATGTTGCAGAGTACGCAAATGTGACTAATGGCTTAATTCGTTTTTATTTCTCGGGTAAAGATGAAATGATCCGCGCAGCCTATTCCGAGCTGTTAAACCATATGTACGTGAGTGCAGAAATCAATAGTGAAGACCAACAAAGCAATGCAAAGATAATGCTGTGTAACTTCATAACAACAACACTTTCTCCGCCAATCGTTTCACCTCGAACCGTATTACTATGGGCAAATTTACTGCCGATGACCTATAACGATCCAGAAATGGCTGCGATTCGTTCTAATGAATACGCTAAAACGACAAAAAGACTCGAACCCTTAATCAAATCTGCATTGCACGAAGACGGAGTTAGCATTAGTGAACATGAATGTGAAATTCTTGCGATAAAGTTAAATGCATTAATCGATGGATTATGGTTAGAAGGCAGTATGGCGGGTTATAAATTTAAGGAAAACGAACTCATCAACATTGGTATTGAAAGTGCTTCAGCAATACTTTCCGTTGATTTAAAAAGTAAATAATCTGATGACAATCAAAATGAAAATATATCGGAGTATTAAAGAGGCATACAAACAACTGTGAATGTCTCTTTAATGATCAATGGCGAGTGTTTTTTCATCTAGCGGCCAAAAATCACCACCTTCTATTACGCCCTCTTCACAGGTAGCAATCACAGGGATATTTGTTTGCCTTGTATTGATGTTAATCTATTCGCGGTTTAGCTATCTTAATATTTTAAATTTATGCGAACCAATCTAGTGCTAGTTTATTACGGAGCAATATTTAGAATGTTTAATTTCAGATGGTTAGTGCTAATTTCAATAAATAAAATCAGGTTAAACTGTTCTTAGAAGTAGAAAGTTTTTAACTGCTCATCATGCAAGCTACTGATTTGTTTTTTGCATCTAAAGTCGAGTGCTAACCCAGAAGTAATAAGCTGCTCACAGTAATTATATTCTTTGTCCATATTCCTGTATTTTGTTTGCCTAAAATAAAGGCTGTACATATTCTTTTTATAATGCCCTCCTTCTATTCGTAGTTGCCTATCAAGAACCTGCTCAGCATCAAGCGGCTCTTTCAATGGCTATACACATTTTAAGGCCTCACATATGGATACCATTTTTCATCAGATTAAAACACAACATGGTTGTCAGTCTTATATGATTGGCTGTAAAGAAACTGGTGCAGCTATTATTATCGACCCTGAAATAAGCCAGATGGAACACTATCAGGGACTTGCACTGCAAGATGGTTTAACTGTGCATTATTTACTCGATACCCATACCCATGCGGATCATTTTTCAGCCAGCCAAATACTTCGCCCGAAAATGTCAGTACCTTTAATCATGCACAGTAGCAGTGCTACGCCTTTTATTGATATTCGCGTTGATGATGGTGAGATGATCATTGTCGGTAAAATTCGACTACGTATTGTATATACACCAGGTCATACCTCTGACTCAATTTGTATTGTGATGAATGATCGCATATTTACTGGTGATACCTTATTAATAGGCGGGACAGGACGCACTGATCTACCCAGTGGCAATCCCGAGCAACTTTACGACAGCTTATTTAATAAATTAATTAAACTGGATCCACAATTATTGGTTTATCCGGCTCATATTTATTCGGATAGGCAATATTCAACACTCGCTGAAGAGTTCGCTAGTAATCCAAGATTGCAAAAAAAACAGCAAGTAGAGTTTGTAAAACAGATGCGTGAGTTAGACTTAAATATGCCGGTCCATCTTACCGAAGCGCTAAGAACCAACCTATGTGGTGGCAAAACGGTTAGCCAATTGATAAATGAAGCCGCTGAAAAAATAACTTTTATGGCACAAGATGAAATCTTGTCACGCATTCAATCGACTTATTGCGAATTATTAATGATTGATTTACGTGAAAAAGAGGCGTTTGATGCAGCGCATATCCCTGGTGCAGTCAACATTCCTCGAGGACAACTAGAACTGCGCGTTAATGATATGTTGAAGGATCCGAGTCAGCGCATATTGGTCTATTGTGAATTTGGTAAAATATCAATACTTGCAGCAGCAACACTTAAAGAAATGGGATTTTCACGCACCGTTGCAATGGATCTTGGCATTGGTGAATGGATAGAAAAAGGCTATCCCGTAGTGACGGTAAAAGACGCTAAATGAGCAATCCTAATAAGCCATTTGGGGTAAATAGCATCTATTTTTAGATACAGTAAAAATAGATACAAAACACGGCTAAATTTAGTTCAGTCTGCTTGTACCTACAGACTGAACCAAACCCTACACTAGAACGATATCTGAACGCATACTATAGAGCACAAAAAGTACCTCTTCTTGTTCTCTTTGCGCTATATTATTTTTTGTTAACGCCTTTAAAGCATCATCTAATACCGCCATAAATTCAACGGCTGAAATATTCATCCCTTTATGGGTACTTAGCATATCTTGGCCTTTATATAGGTTCGGTCCTCCCGTTCCAGTGATAAAAAAATCCGTAACTGTTTTTTTTAATTTTTTAGCTTTTGAGTTAGCAAAGCGCGTTGCAATTACCGAGTTGGCCATATGATAATCTACAATATCACTCGAAATTTGTGTGATTACTTCTGTTCCACCAAGTCTTTCATAAAGTGAGTCGTTCATATTTATCTCCATTTATATCGATAGTATTTATTCACTTAGTTCTTTATTTTGAATAGGCACCATAATATGGGCGTAAGGTGTATCTTTCCACATCACATAGGGACCACCGTTGTAAGGGTCGTCAGATATCCCTTTTAATAACTCTTTAGGCACTATAATCATAATATGTGGCCCTTCTTCAACCCATACATCACCGTTATTAGGATCCGTTGCAGCTGGGTTAGCGTTACTGACATTCGCATCTCCCTGAAGCATATAAGAGATACCGATGCGATCGGTTGTAAAATCACTGCCTGTTGCTGCAGCAGCCAAAAATTTTGACCATACAGGGTCATTACACATAGGGTGACTATCCCCAGCTATTACCGGTATGCCGGGCACACAATGCCAATGTCCGCTGCCCTCTTTGAGAACTGCGCCATCAGTATCTATAATAGTAGCTTGGGCACTTAAATCGCTATGTGCTGCAGATTGTGCTCTAACGGTCTTATCATCGTTAGACTCTGAGAATGCATGTGCAGAAAGGACTAAACCAGCAGAGACAATAAGTGTATTTAATAGAATTTTCATAATTCCTCCATTGCAAATAGTTTCACAGTCAATTTTAGCAGTGTGAATTTTTTAAAAAATGAGGATTCAATGAGAATTTAATGAAAGGGATTCATTTAAATTTAAAAAAAACATTAATGTGAGGCAAAAGTGAATCCATCGACCTGTTATGCACGTAACTATGAACTAGATAAATTAGCAGGCATATTTGAGCCTGATGGTCCTGATATCATCGCCTTATATGGCATTACAGGTATTGGCAAGTCGACGCTATTAAGAGAGTTTATCAAATGCTCCAAGAAAAATATTTTCATGTTTAATTGCCAATTAATAGAGCCCACAGCCCAATCATTTAATAAAGCTTTTGCACAATTATTGAATTTAGAAGACTCAACACTGGAATCCATGGCTCGGCAAATCAAGCATCAACAGATCATAGTGTTAGATCAGTTTGAATCATTCAAACTGCTAGAGACTTGGTTTAGACGTGAATTTATGGTCGCCATGCATAACAAAATAAGATTAGTCTTTTCCGGTCGCGTAGCGCCAGATTATCAGTGGCTACTCAACCCTCCTTCGTATTGCCGCTATTACAGTCTTAATTTATCTAGCTTGTCATTTCACGACTCCATTGAGTATTTACAGCAGTGCGGGCATTGCAAAATTTCAGCCATTGCAATTAACCAATTTGCCAGCGGTCATCCAGTCGCGTTGCATTTAGCCAGTGCAGCTATTTTGGAACATCCCGGCAGAGAATTATTTGATATTCCATTAGAAAATGTGATTCAAACACTCGCAGATTATTTTGTTGAAGATATACAAGATCCACAGCTAAGGCGAGCATTAGAAGCAACTTCCACGGTGAGACGTGTCAGCGAATCGGTGTTAGCTGCGATGTTAGACCTTGATGATAGAGGCTCCCTTTACAATAAATTAGGTCAGTTAAGTTTTGTTGAACATCGTCCTGATGGGTTAAGTCTGCATGATGTTTTAAAACATGCATTAGCAACCACATTAAAAGCAAGATCACCGAATAAATTTAGTGAATATCGAAATAAAGCCAGTCGTATTTTGCGCCAAGAAATGAAAACCGCAGATAGTAGTAATTTATGGCGATATACTGCCGATATTATTTATTTAGTCGATAATAGAGTCATTAGAGACGCTTTTTTTCCACCTAATGATCATCGAGAATACAGTGTTGAGCCAGCACAACTTGAAGACAGAGAAGCGATCATGGCGATTATAAATAAACATGATCCACAGGCATCACAGGCACTCTATCAACATTGGTTTAGCAATGCCCCTGACACTTTCCATAGCGTCAAAGATAAAACCAATACTATTGTCGGTTTTTATTGTTTAATTAATCCCGCATTAGTCAGTGATAACCTGATCAAACATGATCCATTAACAGCAGCATGGTGGTTAGATCATCAAAAAAACAACAATCCTGAAAAGTCACAACAAGCTCTGTTTATTCGTCGTTGGTTATCAATCGAGGAAGGTGAGTCACCCAGTGCGATACAAGCGGCTTGTTGGCTCGATATCAAACGCAGTTATTTAACCATGCGGCCTAATTTGAGACGCGTATATCTAACAGTTGAACACCTATCCCCTTACGCAATGGCCGCTCAAAGCCTTGGTTTTACGGTCCTAGAT
>JBALXF010000146.1:0-6959 GCA_036961085.1 Psychromonas sp. | reverse complement strand
GGTAATCAGGTATTATTTTGGGTTGGGTTTCTTTTTGAGTGCGAGATACACTTTTACATAACTAAACTATCAGATAATTGAGGTGCTTTGAATGAGTTCAATGCACAGTTAAAAAATCTGTTTTTTAAGAATTGTTAATCGCATAATCATTAGTTAAAAGGATTTGAAATGAAAATATTAACAAAGTTATTTTTCTCTGCGTGTGCAGTTCCGCTATTAATTGTAGGTTGCGGAGGTGGTGGCTCTGAAGATAGACCTGACTCAGTCACTTCACCAAATGTGAATGGTACACCTTCATTAGATAAGCTCTATACCTATCAAAGCACATCAAGTTCTGAACAAGTTCTATCCTGCTCAACGCTATTCCTGAATTCTGATTCTTGCGATGTAGCTGATATCAAGCCAATCGGCGCAGACATTACAGGAAATATTTCATTGCAGGACATTAAGAATCGACTGGTGGTATCACACGACTGGATGGCGAATAGCTTTATTGCGGCTCTTGAAGAAATAAATGACCAGGATTTTCTGAATCTTTTTAAGGCGCTTAATACGATTGTTATCAGCTATGATATCAGACCTTCTTTCTACCATAGCCGTACAGCATCTATATATATTGATGCTCGCTACCTATGGCGAAACAGCGATGAATGGGCAATCATTTATGCGCAAGATGATTATCGTAAAGACTACCAAACTGAGTTTATCTTTGATGCTTTTTTGCGTTACGTTGACCCTAGTTCGAATGCTTACATTACTTCGAGTAATTCATATAGCGCCAGCTTTTATAACAACAGAACCTCAGCACAGATTGCACCTGGATTATTTAGATTACTTTCCCATGAACTAGCGCACGCGAACGATTATTTGCCACCAGACCTCATAAGTAGCTTGGGTGATAGCGGAAAAATCTACGACGACTATATTTATCCTAATATTAGCATCCATGAGCAGCTTTCAGATGCGATTCCATTGACTTCTGATCTGCTCTATGAGGCGGCAGAGATTGCTTTTCATGGCGCAGGCATGACTGACCGAATTAGAGTGACTTCTGCTTCAGAAGCCGGTAATGCATTTGATGCTGATGGTGCGGCGGACCTGTATGGCTACTCTTCGCCAGCAGAAGATGTTGCGATGTTATTTGAAGCTTTTATGATGTATAAATAATACGGAGCCGTCAGTGATGTTGCCTTTGTTAGCCTCCCTAGCTCTGATGATTATAGCTGTGATGATTATGTAATAAAATGGGGGCAGAGAAACCGCCTTGCAGACAGTAATGTGAAACAAAGAGCAATACTGGTAGGTAGCAGGATCTTAGCAAGAGATATTACGTCAGATCTTTCATCAAACTCGTCTGAAGCAATCGATATGGAGACTGATATTGGTTGGTGCTCATCACTCGATGACACTGCTATAGCAAATAGTGAGCGAGTAAATACTGCGTATTTAAAAGCTAGCCAACAGGTTATTCACGATTATCAAGACGATCGCGTTAGAGACTAATTCGATTAAGGGAACTCTGGGCACCCATCAATTTTTCTCTGTACTAACCAGATTCAAAAAACATAAAAATCATAACCCGTTTATCGAAAGATAAACGGGTTTTTTGATACCTAAATTCAGCGTTCTTAAATGCTTTGTGCATTTTTTTTAACCGCCGCTTTGTCATTCCTGCCTCAGCTGTCATTTATTACGTTTATCAACTAAGGTTTACCTTGGTTGAATTATCGTAATTCAACCCAAACATTACCTAGCCCCTTAGCGCGAGAACGTAACAATAACCACGACTTAAATTAAGTTAAAACACCGTTACATGAATAACGACCGCAAATAGTTTAGCTTCGAGAATACTAGTTAGAATAATAAATACCTCGCGTTGCTTTATTCTCATGGGCCTAATTAATAGTTAACTTTAAATTATGGATAATATTATCAACACGACATTCATTTAATTAAGGGCATTTTTATGATGAGATTGCATCTGCTTAGATTAAGTTTCTTAATCTTAATCTTATCTCCTTCAACGGTAAATTCAGAAGAAAAAAAGTTGATATATTCTGTTTATTGGAATGGTTGTGAAAATGTCTGTAAAGGGATAAAAGATTATTTTGCTACTAAGCCAATAGATGTTGAGGTGTTAGTGCGAGAGTATGTCAGAGATAAAAATGATTTTCCCTTATTAATTCAAGAGGCCAAAGATCTCGGCGCAGATGTGGTGGTTACGCGAGGTACTAGTGTGACTTTAGGAATGGTTGGGCAAATGAATGAACTGTCCCAAGAAAAATACCTGCAACAGACCCCAGTTGTATTCACCCTTGTATCCGATCCCATTCAATCTAAAATTATTGACACATATGAAAACACTGGACGTGCCAATATCACCGGTGTGCGCAATCGCGTCCCCGAAGCAATCAATATTGCAACGATCAGGATTATTACCCCCTCTTTTAAACGTTTAGGTATGATTTATAATCCATTAGAGCCAAATTCTGTTGCTAAAATGAAAGAGGTAGAAAGCCTACAGAAACAACATGATTTTGAATTGATTGCCATTGCGCTTGATATTGAAAATGAGCAAGCCTCTGAACATACTATCCCTGAAAAAATGCACAACTTGAAACAACAGAATGTTGATTTTATTTATTTAGGTTCAAGCACTTTTTTGAAAATTCATATGCACCTTTATACACAAACGGCTGTGGATCTAAAAATTCCAATTTTAAGCCCCTATGAAAGTTTGGTGAGAGAGTCACAAGCCTATATATCAATCGCAGCCAATGATTACGATGTTGGATTATTAGCAGGCAAACAGATCTACAAAATTCTTAATGAGGAAGCAAAAGCGGGGGAAATACCGGTCGCACCCATTTCAAAATTCGCCTATGTGATTAATATGCACACGGCTGAAAAAATTGAATTATATCCACCTTTAGAGATGCTCAAGGTTGCGGAATTGGTGAATAAAGAATAAAGAATAAAGAATAAAGAATCATACTTATGTAGATGACTCAGGTGATCTTGTGCAAAAAAGTTAAAAACTTAAAGACACTACCACGCACACTTCAATCAACTGCGGAACTACGTTTCGGTTTGAGTTCATTTACAGAGGTGCTGAGCACTACACAGAGAAAAAATAATTAGACGTAAATTATATTTCTCTGTGACTCTCGGTGTTCTCTGTGGTTGGTGCTTTTAATCTTTTGATTTTTAATAATTTTTAATAATTTAATTCTTTTTTATTTTTACCTGAGTTAAATGCATGAGCATGTAAAGAATAAAGAATAAAGAATGTTCTATTTTAGCGACTTAAATTCACGCCGCATGTACTTAACCAATTGAATGAAGGGGGATTTGATGTTTTTACTGCTTCGCGCTTGGTTTGGTATGTCTTGCTTAATAGTCATTATTTTATTATTAATCTCTACCATGACACTGTTGCAACACAATGCCTTGTTATCGGATTTACAACAAAAAAAGATTAATGTGGTCGTGCATTCCGTTGCCACCTCTTTTCAAACGGTGGTCAACTTGGGCTTACCTTTATCGATGATGCGTAACGGTAATGATGTATTAGACAGAGCACGAGCGTTAGATCCTGCTATCAAAAAAATCCACGTTTTTAATTCAAGTGGTTTTATCACTCATACAAGCGGTCCACAAACAGAAACAAAAGTCTCTAAAAAAATAATTGAAATGCAGAAGTTAAACCAAGATCCAAGTTGGGGGATGGAAACTGAGCAATGGTTTATTAGCGGTATTTCTGTCTACAATCCTCAGCATGATCAAATTGGTGGCATTGTCGCTTATTTTCCAAAAAATCAATATCAAGTGTTAACCGATACCGTTAAACATGAATTGTTTATGACAACCTTCATATTAATCATTATTTTTTGTTTGCTTAGTTTATTGATATTACGTTTTCTGCTTAATGAAACTATGCAAATAAGCCCCAGTATGAAGAGATGGTTACAACCAAACAACACATTGCCATTACCTGAAGATCGTCCTAAGGGAATGCTTGAAGGTGAAATGCATACCTTGTTTGGATTTTTAAAAGAAGCCGATTATCAATATTGTCAGCTAAAAAAACTTGTTTCAAAAGATTCTAGTGCTAAGGAAAAAGATCTCGAAAAGGCTTCTGAACAAGAACTCATTAGCATGGTCTCAATCCCTGAAATGTCTGTTGCCCGCGCATTTTCTAAGCAGTTGCTACCTTGGAATGTGGCACTTATTCTTTGTGCTTCGCTTATTCTTGGTTGGTTAAATTACCAGACGGTTAATCGCTCTGTTGAGCCTGAACTTGAACAAAGAACATCCTTAATTGCAAAGGTGGCAAATCATGATTTACAGCGTGCGTTAAGTGCCGGTGTTCCGTTAGCAAAAATAGTTGGATTAGAAGCTTACTTTTCTGAGCTTTTGCATTATTTTCCTGAAATATCATATTTTGGTGTGGCAAGTGGTGAAGTATTATTCGAGGCAGGTGACTGGAAACGCTCATTTTTACGCAATAAAACGGCTGATAGCAAATTGCCTATTTACCCGCTTACTTTTGAAGATGAGGTAGCCGGTTATGTGATTATCGATCCTAATCAGAATTTCTTAGCATTGCAATTTCGAAGTATATGGTTAGATCTGTTGGTGGTTATTACGGTTGGATTATTATTAGCAAATGAATTTATGGTAGTGTTGATGAGTCTCTCGTTGACCGCTTCGCTTAATCGTTTGCAACATTTAGCAGCGTTGCAAGCAGAGGGGGATTTTACAGCTCAGATATCAAAAAAAGGTAATAATGTTATTGAGCAATTGATTGTAATGCTTTCTTTACGTAGTCAAGAGATACAAAGTGCATTTCATCAAGGCATGTTTACATTAACCAATTCAGTTGCAAGCTCTCAAGCTAAGTTAATTGATAAATTGTCACAACCCAAGCGTTTACGTTTTACCTATTTGAATGATATCCGTTTGCCGCTATTTCTGTTTGCCGCTGCCGATGAAATGCCATTGTCTTTTTTCCACTTATTCGTGCGTTCCACAGAAAAACAGCTTACCTTCCTAGATCCTGCTGTTGCCATTAGTTTACCCTTAGCGGGGTATTTATTGGCCTTTATGATCGCCGCTCCATTCTCTCGCACATTATCTGAACGGTGGGGGCATCGCTCAGTATTATTTATCTCTTTGTTGACTGTTTTCCTTTCTAACGCGGGTATCTATTTTGCTGATTCGGTCACGGAGATAATTTTCTATCGCACATTTGCAGGAGGCGGATATGGTATCGCGGTGTTAGTTTGCCAAGATTATGTGCTCGATGCAGTGCCTAAAAAACAACGAGTCAAATCCATGGGGGTTTTTTCAGCGACCTTATTTGGAGGAATATTTTCAGGCACGGCAATAGGGGGGGTAATTGCTGATAGGTTTGGCAATTCAAGCGTATTTTTAGTTTGTGCAGCACTAGTGCTGTTCTCTGCATTACTATTTCATTGGATGATGCCTGTCGGTAAACATCAAGCAAGAGACAAAGCCATCCCTATAACGATTGCCTCCATGTTACGCCCTTTAAAACATAAGCCATTTTTCATTGTTGTTTTTGGGCTTGCGATTCCACAAAGTATTATGGACCAAGTCTTTATCTCTTATTTATTTTCACTGCATTTAGATGCTATTGGTACATCAATTGCGGATATCGGCAGGATATTAATGGTTTATTTTATTATGATAGTCATTGCGGGTAGCTTTTTAGTCTGGCTATCTAGCAAATCTATCAGTAATACGGTTATTGTCGTTTTAGGCTCAATGCTTTCTGGTGGTACATTGTTGTTAGGCTCTGTACTTGGTAGCCCTTGGGCGATGTTACTTGCGGCTGCTGGCACGGGTTTAGGTTATGGTTTAGTGCGAGGAATTACCATTGATCTTGTAATGCAACAAGCAGAAAACGATTTAAAATATATGGGGTCTAGTGTCGTGATGGGGGCAATGAGATTGTGGGAACGTGCAGCGAGTGTAATTGGTTTGATCGTGATAGCATTAATTTCTAGCATGCTGGGTTTGACTAACGCAATTGCGAGCGTTGGTGTGATCATTATTATTGGTGCCGTTTATTTTGCATTGAATAAATCAATCATAAAAAATGTAGGGGAAGAAGAGGATAAAGTTAACATTAAATAGAAGTAGCCTGTAAAAATTAAACCTCATTTCTCGAATGAAAAGGACCCGTTTATTTAGATGATCTTTAAGAGGCAGCCCCCTTGCTAGATAGACAATGATTTACGACAGACCTGATCACTGATACTGCTTGTTTGCCCATTATTACTAACGTTGTCTGTGTTATTGAGTAATGTCAGGTAACTTTGCAGACGAGCAGAGCGCTCCTCACCAAAGGTGTCCAAGTAGATTGTGTATAAGTACTGCCACCTTTGTAACTGCTCTGCATCACTTCTTAGTGTAGATTTCCATTGATGTAACGCTGTGGCTATTTCGGGAGGAAAGACTGTGTTCTCATCCCACTGCGCATAAAGTTTTAAATTTTCTAAAGCAAATTCAAAGGCATGTATGTCATTGCTATCTTGAATCCCCAATACTTTCCTGCCTAATTTTGCGCCGCGTAGATCCGCGCCAATGAACCAGGCACCAACTTTACTGGTTTCATTCAAGTATTGCCCATAGGGATCAACTGATATGTTATCTGTTGGTATAGGGTCAGATAAGTCGGCCTTGCGTAAATCTGAAAACGAAAAATCGGTGAAGGGTTTTCGATGAATATCATTGATTAGCCCTCCAAAATCACTGCCTAAAAAATGTGTATCTCGCAGATCTGCACCTGTAAACCTGACGCCATATAATTTCGCACCGTTTAAGTTCGCTTGGCGCATAAATACGCAGGTAAAGGATGAAAAACTTAAGTCAGTACTCTCAAAATTCACTAAGTCTAACATTGCCCGATCTGGTTGTTTCCAACTATCATC
>JBALXF010000145.1:0-7013 GCA_036961085.1 Psychromonas sp. | reverse complement strand
GTTGATTGAAGTGTGCGTGGCAGTGTCTTTAAGTTTTTTGAAAAAGATCACCTGAACCATCTATATAGGCATGAAAAAATAATGATTACATCCAAACTTAAGAAAATTTATTAGGAGATATGCATTTGAAAAAAGGACTTATTATTGCTGGTTTAGCATCAGCGAGTGTTGCGGGTTATATGTTGTTACAACAACCTAAACCAGTTGAGAATAACTATAACCCATTGGATTACATTCCTGCCGATAGCGCTATATTTAGTGCTCAACTTGAACCTTTTCCAATCAAGAGTTATCTATTATCAGCCCCTAATTTAGGCGTTTCTGAAGATCCAGCAAGTATCGAAGAGTTAAGAGATGCCAATGATAAAAGGATTAATTTTTTCTTAGAGATCACTGAGCAATATGACGCTGCATTAAAAGATGCTGATTTATTCGTTAATACTTTTGGTCTAGCCGATAACATACGTGCCTACTTCTACACAATTGGATTATTGCCTGTTTTAAAAATTGAGGTAGAAAAACCACAAGCTATTTGGGACTTATTAGATAAAGCCGAGCAAAAATCAGGTTATTCACATCAGCAAGAAAAAATAGAAAATACTCAATATCGCTCCTACTTATTAACTGATGATACTGATACTGAAAAAATTGAGATGATCATTGCACATGATAATGGCTTATTAACGGTTACTTTCAATAGCAGCTTTAATACACCTGAACTGTTAAGCAGTGCACTAGGTTTAAGCAAAGCAAACAACCCTATTTCCAGTTCTGGAATCTTACAAGAAATTACTGAAAAACATGATTTCAACGGACAAAGTATTTCTTACCTTAATCATCAACAAATCGTTACCGGTTTAACCACTGATGATGGCAATAAACTGGCTACACAATTAACCAGTTATATCAAACAGTCTGGGCGAGAAAACCCTTTTGCAATATTAAAAACCCCACAGTGTGCGGCTGAATTAACAAGTATTGCGAATAACTGGCCACGCACTGTTTTCGGCTATACAGATGTGACAATCAGCGATAAACAATCTGACTTATCGGTAAGCGCTGTCGTTGAAAGCAACAACAAAGTGATTCTTGATGCATTACAATCAATACGCGGTCATATTCCAAAATACAGCATGGACATAGATAATAATGTTTTTGCAGTTGCGCTGGGCTTAGATGTAAACCAATTACCTGCAGCAGCGACAGCAATCATAACGGATCTACAAACTCCAACTTTTCAATGTGTTCCATTGCAAGAGATGCAAGCAAACTTTGCCTCACAAGTGCAAACATCTGTAGGAGTTTTAGGCATGGTCAGTGGCATGGCTAATGGCCTAAAAGGGTTTAGTTTTGCGTTACTTGATTACACAATGACAAAAAAATCCGGACAGGCGTCATTAGAAAGTGCCGATGCACTATTTGCTTACTCCGCTGATAACCCTATGATGCTGTTCAATTCGTTGAAAATGTTTTCTCCGGAATTACAACAGGTTGAGCTAAAAGCAGATGGCAGTGCCGTAGATTTATCAAGCAGTATTGGACTACCTCCATCACTACCACTCAAGCCTAAAATGGCAATTAAAGGTAATCATCTAGTCATTTATAGTGGCTCTAAAAGCGAACAACAGGCGAATGACTTAAGCAACGAAGCAATCACTAAAAACGGATTGTTAAACTTTACATTCGATTTTAGTAAATTGCTGGCACCATTAATCACTGCAACAGAGTTAAGTGGTGAAACCTTTCCTGAAGAAGCCTTATTCCTTAAAGATTACAACACCCGTATGAAACTTCTCTTAGATGTAAATGATAAGGGGATAACAATATCATCACAGGTAAAAAATTCATCTGAAAAATAGAACTGTATGGCGATTTAACGAGTTTATCTAGTTCGCTTAAATCGCCATCGCAGCGCTTTTACAGGTATCTAAATACTGATTCCCACTGAAATGTTATTACTAAATAAGTTGCTTATCGGTGGATAATCAGCCTATTTGCTTTATAATGCGCGCTATTTTTTATAAACCTTTCCTTTCTAAAAAACACCTTAGTCTGGCCCCCCCAATAATATGGAACTATTATGCTAGAAAAATTATTTAAACTAAGCGAGCATGGGACATCTGTGAAAACAGAAGTGATAGCTGGTATTACCACTTTCTTAACAATGGCGTATATCATCTTTGTTAACCCATCAATGTTATCAGCAACAGGTATGGACTCAGGTGCTGTTTTTGTTGCTACCTGTTTAGCAGCTGCGATTGGTTGTTTCATTATGGGATTTTACGCTAACTACCCAGTTGCACTAGCACCGGGTATGGGGCTAAATGCTTTTTTCTCATACACCGTTGTATTACACATGGGTTACAGCTGGCAAGTAGCGTTAGGTGCTGTATTCATATCGGGTGTTTGTTTTACCTTATTAAGTTTGTTCAAAATCCGCGAATGGATCATCAACTCAATTCCATTACCAATGCGTAAAGGTATTGCTGCAGGTATTGGTTTATTCCTTGGTTTAATCGCACTTAAAAATGCAGGCATTGTTATTCCTAATGACGCAACACTGGTTAGCTTAGGTGACTTAACGGCAGTACCAGCAGCTTTAGCATGTTTAGGTTTTATCGCAATTATTGCGTTAGCACATTACCGTATTAAAGGTGGAGTAATGTTCGCTATTTTGGGGATCACTGCTTTAGGCTATTTCTTTGGCGATGTACAATATTCAGGCATCATGTCAATGCCACCAAGTGTTGCCCCAACATTTATGCAAATGGATATCGCAGGTGCATTTAACGTTGGGATGATCAGTGTTATTTTTGCTTTCTTGTTTGTTGATTTATTCGATACTTCAGGCACGTTAATTGCCGTTGCCGATAAAGCAAAACTATTGGACAAAGATGGCAACCTACCACGTTTAAACCGTGCATTATTAGCAGACAGTGGCGCTTCAATGGCCGGTTCTATGCTAGGCACTTCTACTACTACAAGTTACATCGAAAGTGTGTCTGGTGTTGCTGAAGGTGGTCGTACGGGCTTAACTGCTGTTGTGGTTGGTGTACTATTCTTATTAGCCTTATTTTTTGCACCTTTAGCGGGTATGGTTCCAGCTTACGCGACTGCCGGTGCATTATTATACGTTGCTGTATTAATGGTTGGTGGTCTAAAAGACATTAACTGGGATGATATTACAGAAGCAGCTCCAGTAGTCATTGTTGCAATCATGATGCCGCTTACTTTCTCTATCGCAAATGGTATTGCAATTGGTTTCATTGCTTTTGCTGCGATTAAAGTGATGAGTGGTAAAGCAAAAGAGTTAAGTGCGAGTGTTTGGTTCTTAGCTGTTTTATTCTTGGCTAAAATTATTTTCTTCCCAGGCTAACCTATCAAAATTAGTTAAGCCGAAGATTATTTATAAAATAGTGCTAAATAAAAATGCCATTCATTGAATGGCTTTTTTTTTAACTACATTTTAGCTTTAGATTCTAAAAGTTGCTTGATTGAATATTATCGACAACCATTTTAATTAAACTACTGCGTGCTTCTTTGCTTGCCCATGCGGTATGAGGAGTGATCACCAAACGATGCTTATCTTTGACCTCATAATAAGGATGCTCACTGTGCATCGGCTCTGCGGCTAATACATCGGTGCCATGATAAATATCATATTGATCAATGGCTTTTGCCATTGCTATTTCATCAACAATACCACCTCGTCCTAAGTTGAGTAAAACAGCGCCTTTTTTCAGTTTCTGTAAGGCATCTGCATCTATCAAATTATGTGTTTTGTCGTTTAAAGGGGCATGGATAGTAATAATATCGCAAGTCGTTAATAGGGTGTTTAAATCAACCTGAGTGTAAGCTTGCTGGTTATTATTACCCGAAGCAGAAAAATAACAAACATCACAACCAAACACTGAAGCGATCTCAGCAACACGTCGGCCAATTTCTCCGAGACCGATAATTCCCCAGCGTTTCCCTTTAATTTCCGAAAATGGCATGCTGATATGGGTGAAGGTAGGGCTTTTTGACCAGCCTTTTGTTTGTGTGTATTGATCATAGTAGCGACTCTGATGGATCAATTGAAACAGGATTGAAAAAGTAGACTGAGCAACACTTTCAGTGGAATATCCCGATACATTTTTAACAATGATGCCTGCTTTTTCTGCTGCAATTAAATCTACATTATTGGTGCCCGTTGCAGTGATACAGATTAGTTTTAGTTGTGGATTTTTTTCCATGATAGCTGCATCAATAACCACTTTATTGGTGAGAATCACTTCATTATCAGCAATATGCTGCAACCTTTGTTCTTTATTGGTGACTGAATAAGTAGTTAACTCACCAAGTTTAGCAAAGGCAGTAAAGTCACTATCACCTAATGTTAATGCATCTAATAATACAATTTTCATGTTTTTCCTTTGAGATAAAACTGGGTATAAACCAATAAGGTTAATAAGGTTAATAAGAGTTTTGTTTGTTGGGAGCATTATACATAGTTACAAATAGTGCTAAGTATCTGATTTAATAAAATGAGAGCATAGCTAATTAATTGGGGGGGGGGTGAGCTACGAGTTGCGAGTTGCGGGCTACGGGCTAAGAGCTACGAGCTGCGGGCTGCGGGCTAAGAGCTACGAGCTACGAGTTGCGAGTTGCGAGTTGCGGGCTAAGAGCTAAGAGTTGCGGGCTAAGAGCTAAGAGCTAAGAGCTGCGAGCTGCGAGCTGCGAGCTAGGAGCTAGGAATTAAAACTAAAAAGCCGAATCATCTCTTTATTCGGCTTTTGTAAATTTGCAGTGTTAGTTATTTAAGCATATCTAATGCAACGGCTTCAGCAATTTTAATACCATCAATGCCTGCTGATAAGATACCACCAGCATAACCAGCACCTTCACCACCCGGGTATAAACCTTTAGTATTAATACTCTGGAAGTCTTTGCCACGTTTGATTTGTATTGGAGAAGAGGTACGTGTCTCAACACCCGTTAACATTGCATCTTTACTATCAAAACCACGAATTTTCTTAGCAAAAGCGGGTAATGCTTCACGAATCGCATCGATCGCAAAATCCGGTAAGCTATCGCTTAAATCTGTCATTTTCACATTAGGCTTGTAAGAAGGCTCAACATTACCAAATGGCTTCGCTTCGCCAGCAGCTAAAAAGTCCCCTACCATTTGCGCTGGTGCATCATAATTGCTACCCCCCATCACATAAGCATTACGTTCAAGTTTGCGTTGCAAAGCAATACCTTGCATTGGATCATTATCAAAATCTTCAGGAGAAATACCCACTACAATCGCACTGTTTGCATTACGCTCACTACGAGAGTATTGACTCATACCATTGGTAACAACAGCATGCTCTTCTGACGTTGCCGCAACAACAACCCCACCAGGACACATACAGAAGCTATAAACTGAACGGCCATTCTTACAATGATGTACCAACTTGTAATCAGCCGCACCCAGTAATGGGTGACCTGCATTTGCACCAAAACGTGCTTGGTCAATCATCTCTTGTTTGTGTTCAATACGGAAACCAATCGAGAAAGACTGTGCCTGCATATACACGCCTTTATCATGTAACATCTTGAATGTATCACGTGCACTATGACCAATCGCCGCGATGACATGCCCAGAAGCAATAACTTCGCCATTATGCAAAGTCACCCCAGTGACTTGTTCATTTTCAATATTGATCTCTTCAACGCGTGTTTCAAAGCGAATTTCACCACCTAGGGCAATGATCTTACTGCGCATTTTCTCAACCATAGTGACTAACTTGTAAGTACCAATGTGTGGTTTGCTTACATAGATTATTTCAGCAGGAGCGCCCGCTGCAACAAATTCTTGTTTAACTTTTAAGCCTTTGAAACCCGGATCTTTTACTTGGCTATATAATTTGCCATCTGAGAATGTGCCAGCTCCGCCTTCACCAAACTGTACATTTGACTCAGTATTAAGCTCAGAAGTACGCCAAAAGCGAAATGTATCTTTAGCACGTTCATGTACAGATTTACCACGCTCTAATACGATTGGCTTAAAGCCCATTTGCGCTAAAATAAGTGCGGTGAATAAACCACAAGGTCCCATCCCAATAACAATCGGACGTTCACTTAAATCAGCCGGTGCTTGTGCCACATATTTATAATCAGTATCAGGAGAAACTCGCACATTAGGATCTTTTTCTAAGCCCTTCAACAAGGCTTCTTCATTGACATCAGTTAAACTAATATCAAGGGTATAAATCATGAAGATCATATTCTTTTTACGTGCATCATAGCCACGCTTGAACACATGTATATCTACCAACTGCGATTCTGAAATTGCTAGCTTCTGCAATACATATTCTTGTACAGCATCTTCACTATGGTCGAGCGGTAATTTAACTTGGTTTAAACGGATCATGGTTCACCTAAAGAGTATCTAAAAAAAACGATGGCTAGTTTACGTGATCTGACGCGAAATTGAAATTAACTAAAAGTCAAAAAAGTGACTATTTTTTAAACAAACCATGTTTAGACATTTTTTTAGCAGTATTTTCTTATACGAAACAGCAAGCAAAGGATGAATACAAAAAAACCAGCTAATAAGCTGGTTTTTAATATTGTTTCAAAGCGCTAATTTATAACTAGTAGCTATCTAGTAGAAAGTACCTTCATAATCGCGATAACACCTGCAAACAACACAAAAGAAGTAAGCAGAGCAACAGTTAATGAGCCAGTGAAGCCTAATGCAATAAAGCCAATTGCAGAAATACCAGCAACCGAAAGCGCATAAGGTAACTGTGTCGCAACGTGGTCGATGTGATTACAACGCGCACCGGTCGATGACAATATGGTGGTATCTGAAATAGGTGAACAATGATCACCAAATACCGAGCCAGCTAAAACAGCACTTAACATTGGTAGCATTAGCGTGATATCGGTTGCCGCAGCCATGTCGCCAGCAATTGGTAACATAATACCGAAAGTCCCCCATGAAGTACCCGTAGAGAACGCCATAGTTCCAGCAATAACAA
>JBALXF010000144.1:0-7071 GCA_036961085.1 Psychromonas sp. | reverse complement strand
AAAGCAAGCTCACAAAATTCATCCTTTATATGAAACACCCTTTAATGACGATGTGACTAATCAATATGTTCGCGGTTACAATTAATCAATATTAACTAAATGGGTAATTATTTATACCCTGACTTTATTGCTGCAAGTATGAAATTAGATATAAAATATAAGCCTTACGGCATCGTTTTATATCTAACCTTTCTGTTTATTTTACTTTAAGAAAAATACTGTAAGAACAATGATAACTTTTCAACTCTAATTGAATTCTAACTCGTATCAATTTTTAACAATGTTGCCTCAAAATGCAGACTGCCATGTATAGATTTCACACTCAAATTTTCACCTATAAAAAATATTGACTGACGCCTATAGCTTAATTGAAAATTAATCCTAGATATTTTGTGCAATATAATCAATAGGATTGATACAGAATAAACAGTTTGAAATCACCACCAAACCACCAAGTTACACGACTAAATAGCACCACTTAGTCACGATATTGAGTTATTTATTAACCTGTGGCTTTAGGCATCATTTCGAGTAAAGACCATTCTTACCGCTCGCCCATCTTCTCCCCAAGGCGTGATATTTGTCATCTGCAAAACAAGTTTACCGTCTGGTCGCTCGGAAAGTTTACTCTGCCATCCCCAACTTGGACTTGATGGAACATCATAACTATTCTTAACCGTGAATAATCCCAATGTATCAGGGACATTTAAACACAGCATAGATTTAGGTTGATGCCAGCTATCTATCCAGATTGCACCATTTTTATTTATCGTAAAACATCCTGTTCTTTTTTCGTTTTCGTAAAACCAAGTGTAGTAAATAGCATTCGTTACAACATGTAATTCACAGTCATATCGGATTGCATTATTCCCTTGCGTATCTAGCCATAATTCTCCGCGACCAGTCCAACTGCTATCAATCAATTTAGTTAACCATTGTTTCATAATCACTACCTCTTTTAGATTTAATGAACAGTTTTATATGCATCCACATGATCATTTATTAAAGCACGTAGAAACAATCCATTAGCGGTCAGCTAATTCGCAATAAACAGAGTTTAACTTGATAAGCGAATCATGCCGATGTGATGGGGTTACCATCGGTATAAAATAAGGCACGCTTAATATTGTACTGTGATAATGGCAAAAAATGACATGCTACTTTGGCAGGACATTGTTATTGTTTAGCTATTTAAACTAAGAAGCATCGCAGCTTGGCAGTAATAAAAGCGCTTTTCCATCGCTACCAAAAGTCGCTGTGATTGGCTTTTCACCTTTAAAGTTTATTGCCACTGAAGCGTTTGTGATCTCAGCATCAGATACCCGAATATTTCCTAGCTCACTATCTGCTAAGGTATCATCAACATCAATGCTAAAACTAACAGAACCTTTAGCTTGTATGCTCTCAATGTTCAAAGATAGTTTTGTATCTCCATCTTTTACATCAGCTGAAGAAATCAGTGTTAAGTTTCCTTCAACCACCTCAAATGGTTGGAAAACCTCAACACCTTCACCGGATGCTGTTGTATCAAAAATTAGCCCGCCAGTACTATTGGTTAGGTCTAGGTTCAACACTAAATTTTTTAATACACATTCACTAGTATTGTTTATTACAAATCTGTCTTTGGGTGCACTTTCGACAAAATTCACTTCAACATTAGCATGCGCAACTTGTCCGCCTAATAAAAACACAGATATAACGGTAGATATCAATTTATTGGACATAATAGATTCCCTTAAGGCATTAATTTTATTAAATAATTATTCACAAAGAGCGTAGTTAAGAACCTTGATAAAGTAAAAAATATAGCCATCTTATTGGTAGGTTATTGATTCGGGATTTATAAATAGTGGTAATCATCACCTCTAATTCAATTAGAGATTTGTTCTCTTTTGGGATCATTCTAATTTCTCTTCAGAATCAAGAAATAGATGCGTTTAAACGCTTTATTTTTAACGGTTTTGGACAGTTAGATATTAAAAAAATAGCATGAAGATTATGTAGGAAGGTGACAATTTGTAATATTCGAGATAAAAATATTACAAATTACTGAGATGTTTCTAAAGCCAATCTTGCTTTATAAATACACACATTTAATGATTAGTAATTGAAGTTGATATTACGATAATATAAATGGGCCAATAATTTTTGACTAAAATATTAAAAGTTAAAATAATAAAATGTATTTTGTCCGTTTAAGACTTTACTAGCCATTAATTTAACTAGCGACTTGCCTTCGCTTTCTGGCCAAATGATACAAAAAATTATACTGATAAAATGTGTTAAAAATAACGCGAGCTTATTGATTCTGCATCTCGAGTTGGCGCATCGGCATCGCATCAATTTCTAAGAATATAGAGTTTAAATCCAAGCTGTCGCGTCTTGATTTTATACCGCCATCTTTACCTATCAGAATAACCTTTCCTTGCCCGGACATATATTTTTCACGAGTATCGGGTAAAAACCCCTTAGTAAGGTTGCCAGTGAAATTAGTTGTAACACGTCCATTTTTGATGACGAACCAGATAATATCACGATCGTTAATCTCTACTTTATTCTGTTCAAAAAGCGTCACAACATTGTCTTTATTCTGTGTAGCATTAACTAAAATAATTCTATTCTCCCACTTCAATGTGGTAAGTTCAGACAACATCAATAACTCCTTTCCTTGAACGTTAAAACTGAATATAAATAAAAGATAAGCAATATACTTCATATTATATTCTCCAATAATTAAACTAAAAAAATAGACAGTTAACCATCCCTATAATTGATCTTAAAGTAATGTTTAGAAGCGTACTTTAATGGATCACTGGAAAATCTCGCATTCACGTATTTTTACTGTATTTTTGTTCGATTAAATTAAATATAGTTATTTAAAATCACTGTACAAAGCATTATTAATGAAACATGTAATGCTATGCATGTTTAAACTAGAATTATCGCAATATAAGCGACAGAAATTAGAACAACAGAGAGGGTTATATCTTTTTTGTAAATGGTAGAAGAAGAATAATTGCTATACTTTCTGAGCACAGTATTTAAATTCTAAGTATTTACAATACTATATTTGATAAGAGAGGTTGATATAGATGCGACAGTTTGTCGCCTACAATGACGAGTTTGATAGAAGCTGCTATTTTTCTTTTTAGTGGTCATATTGTTTATTACAACAGATAATATAACGCCTAGTGTTGATAAAGAACGCCATACTAACCCTGCATCTCCTATGTATCCCCAAATACTAAGAATTGATACTGTTGTAACGAGAATAATGCAAATTAAGCCAATAATTAAAGCTATTTTATTTACGTCATAATGACCTTATATATTTAATAAATGGGTGACAATCCAACACCGGATACTAGATTTAAAATACACGCCAATTTCTTTCATTGTCTAAGCATCTGACTGCTGAGAATTATAATAGCCTATTACAGGTATTAGTCTTTTAAATTGGCTTGATAAATATACTTACTGATGACAATTAATCGCCGGAGTGATTTACTACCAAACATACTGCAAAGGTGAATGTGGTTGTTCAGGAAAAATGACTTCAATAACATCATTGGGTTTAACCTCGCCACCAGCTGCAACAATCCCCATCACGCCAACTTTACGCACAACCTTACCATCATCATCTTTACCCATCACGGCTTTTAACAAACCTTTTTTAAAGTTATGAATTTGCACACATGGGTTGCGCAGTGCGGTTAATTCTATCACTGCATTCTCACCAATTTTTAATTGCGTTCCTGTAGGTAAGCTAAGCAAATCTAAACCCTGTGTTGTTACATTTTCACCTAGCTGCCCTGCTTCAACATCAAACCCTTGCTCTGCTAACTCTTCAAAAAGTTCCGATTGAATTAAATGAATTTGGCGAATATTCGGTCTTGATGGATCTTTTTTGGCTAAGTAAATATGTTTGATGGATTTACCTGCATGGGCATCGCCCTGAACGCCTATGCCTTCTATTAAGTTAATTGATGCTTGGTTTAACTTACTGAATGAATGCGTTTTACTACTGCTTACTACAACTACTGTTGAATTCATTTTTTAACCTTGATTGTCGAATAATATTTAATGCTTTAAATGCGTCTGATGAATACACCAGCATAAACGGCCAAATTAGCGCAAAAGTGACTGTAATACTATAATAAATGTATGTTAGATTTTTGGGGAGTAGCACCATGAATTGTTGCAGTAACAGTTTCAAGTACGCATTTTTTAGTATCGTCTTCGCAGTGCTTGTTCTTCCAACCCATATACAGCAACCCGACGATATTGCAGCTGGTCCGTGCAATCCTTCTGTACAGACATGTCCATAACAAGCTAATCTTTATTTAACAATGAATAACCTTATCTATGCTGGGGTTGTGATCTTCGGTGGAGTTACCCTTGTAATTGAAGCAAGGCGTAATTATTCCGTATCAGCAAAACACCACCCTTTTGCATATTACGGAATCCTTAAACACCTCGAGGCACAGCATCTTTGCTCGCCAAGAGATTGGAATTTTGGATTCTACGTTTATTCTTTACTTTATTTAATAACCTACGCTGTCTTGCTTTCTTCAACTGAATTGATTGAACTTATCTACACATATAACACTTCCGCCAATTTGGTTGGTGCTACTGATATATCTGAAAACGACCCTTTCAGTTTATCAGGAACCGAATACGGTAAACCTTTATTTATCTCGGCCTTCATCATAGCCTTCTATTCGATTGGGGCAACACGTAATATAGAGTTACATATGCGTACCCTCGCGCATCACCTAGCAGGTGTTCCACGGGGCGTATATCAAGTATTAGACAGACTTCAAGATCCGGATTTTTTATCTAAAACCAAACCAAGAACGGGACCATTGATGTCGAGTTTTTGGGATAAAGTAAAAAACTCACCTTGTGAAAACCCCATCGAGGAGCTAGAAATTGTTTCAAAATTTCCGTTGAAACAAGGGGGACATTTAGAAAAAAATCACCCTGAAGGCAAAGAAAAATATCTGTTTGATATATGCAAAGCGTTACGGGTCATCGACTTACTGCATCCATCCATCACTGGCGCACAGAGAGCAACACATTTTCCACTTCTAGGAATGAAAGAACTCAGAGCAATATCTGAAACTCTGGAAAAATCTATTGGCATTTCAAACAACTCAACAACCAACAATGATACAGCACACAAAACGTTGCATGAATTAATCAACGCCTATGATAACTACGATGAAGACAACTTAATCAAATTACGCGAAAAGGCCATTGAAGTAGCGAATAGCACGCGTGCTGTCTTTGCTATCTATTTCATCTGTAATAGCCGTAGGGTGCTGAATGTAGAGCGGCACAGCGCGTTGCATAAGGTACAAACATTCACAGATAGTGGATATAAAGTTGAGCAAAATGCCTTCGCTGGTGCGTTATTTCTATCCGCAGTCATTGCAACATTTATGGTTTTTTTGATTTATGCGGATGCTAAATATAAAGAACTGGCGCACTCCCCAGAACGAATGGCTTCATCGATTCATGAAGTACTTGTCTCTAATCCCGCTAAATATAAAGATTTGAAATATACAGATTGCGAAGATATTTATAAATTGACAGCTAAAGAAGTGGAATCAAAAAACACGCTTTCTGAAGATAGCCTTTATCAGAATTGTTTAGATGCAATGCAGGGTGGAAAGGAAAGATACAAAAGCGAATTAACACCATTAATGAAAGAATGGACATTTTTTGACAATCTAGCAATGTTATTAATGGTCGCAGCAGTTGTACAGATGACTATTTTTGAAAAAGAAATATTAATTGATCAAAATGCCTGGCGTCATTGGACCTTCAAACGCTTCCCCTTTATTAATCTTTTTACGAGTGCAATAATTCCCACTATTTTGGGCGTGATAGCTCTGTCTATTGGTTACATAATAAGATTGGTCTATGTTGCAAACTTCGATATCACCATGTCACAGATCGAGTTTTTATTTGTCAGTCACTCTCTGTTTTTTATTGCATTTTTGATGCCTTGTTTCGTTCTTTCTATCTCAACATTCATTTTAATTGATAGACACCATGACTGGCACCTACTAAAAACGCTTTTTTTTGCCTTAATAGCCGTTGTATTATACGCCTTTTCGGTTTGGCTTTTCCCCGCCTATAATAAAATAGACTCACTAATATTCTCAATTCTTCCTGGGTTATTCCTGATGCTCTTCGCCCTCTTCCTTGAATTATCTGAAACTCCCTCACCTAAGAACAAAGGAAATTATCTAAAGGAATATAAAAAGTGATTTTTACTCACACCGCAATGCTAACTTTACTGCTTATTGTAATCTCACCGATAAGTGCACAACAAGTACAAAAAGAGTGTAATTCAATAAAAAATGAAAAAGATAATACTCTTCGCATTGGTGTCCGTAAACACGCTCGCCCATTCTCTTACCATTCAGAGAAACAACACGAAGTGTGGAGCGCATCTCCGCAGACACCACTGGCACTAGTAAATTATACAGGCTACATGAGTAAAATTTGTGATGCAGTTCTGGCAGAAATGGTAATCGACCAACCTAACAATTGTTTCCCTTTCGATTACAATGACGTTGAAGTTGTAGATGTAGACTGCCTTATCAAAAACAAGATTACTCCTGATGAAGACGATCATAAATGCAATGTAGATAATAAAACTGATAGCTCGACTACAAACGACAAAGATCATGCAGGCATGGTTGCTGATAACCGAACTAGACCAAAGGTCAGTCGCTTTGCATACCTAGGTAAACAAATTGATATTCTCTGCGACCCTGCCACAATCACCAATGCAAGACGACATGGTTTTATCCTATCGCCGCCACTATTTCTGTCAGGTATAGGCTTAATAAATCGTGGCGCTATCGATAAAGAGACATGTCCTAAAATACCTTTAATCGGCTATGTCGGCAATACCACTGCGGCAGATTCCGGCATTATCAAAGTATTACAGACCAATCAACTCAAAAGCTACGCCAAACTATTACGTGACTATGTGCGCACCGGCAATAACATCTGTAGCGACGCCTTTGGAGATGTCGAGATCGTAAAAAATTA
>JBALXF010000143.1:0-7074 GCA_036961085.1 Psychromonas sp. | reverse complement strand
CAGCAGGTTTAGCGGGTACTCATATTCATTTTATTGATCCTGTCTCTATCACTAAGCATGTTTGGTCTATTAACTACCAAGATGTAATTGCATTCGGTATGTTGTTTACTACGGGTGAAATATTTACAAATAAAGTAATTTCACTTGCAGGTCCTGCAGTTAAAAAACCACGTTTACTTCGTACTCAAATCGGTGCTTCGATTAATCAATTAATTCAAAATGAATTAACTGATAATGATGCGCGTGTTATTTCAGGTTCGGTTTTATGTGGTGTCACAGCTAACCAAGCACATGCATTCCTTGGCCGTTATCATAATCAAATATCAGTTCTATCTGAAGGTTACGAGAAAGAGCTATTTGGTTGGGGCGTACCTGGTAGTAATAAGCACTCTGTTTCTAATGTATTTATTTCTGCATTAAACAAAGCAAAACGGTTTGCCTTCACTACTACTACTGGCGGCAGTAGCCGTGCAATGGTGCCAATGGGTCAATATGAACGCATTATGCCGTTAGATATTTTACCGACTGTACTGTTACGTGATCTGATTGTAGGTGATAGCGACGGTGCACAAGAGTTAGGTTGTTTAGAGTTAGATGAAGAAGATTTAGCTTTATGTACTTATGTTTGCCCTGGTAAATATGAATACGGTTCAATCCTACGTGCAAACCTAAGTAAAATTGAGAAGGAAGGCTAATAATGAGTCTTAAGCATATAATTGAAAAAATGGAACCGCATTTCGAAGCAGGGGGACGCTATGAAAAATGGTACGCTCTGTTCGAAGCGACGGCCACTTTTTTCTATACCCCTGGGTATGTAACTAAAGGCATCACTCATGTACGTGATGGTATAGATCTGAAACGTATGATGATCTTCGTTTGGTTAGCAACATTCCCAACCATGATTTTTGGTATGTACAATATTGGTTTTCAAGCTAATGACGCCATTGCTGGCGGCCTAAGTGCAATTGATGACTGGCGCATCATGCTGCTAAATATGTTTAATATTACCATGGGCTCCGAAGCTGGTATTATTGAAAATATTTTGTTTGGCGCAATGTATTTTGTACCTATCTACGCAGTGACATTCATTGTTGGTGGTTTCTGGGAAGTTTTATTTGCGAGTGTACGTAAACATGAAGTGAATGAAGGTTTCTTCGTTTCATCAGTACTGTTCGCATTAATCGTTCCAGCAACATTACCATTATGGCAAGTTGCTTTAGGTATTACGTTTGGTATTGTTGTTGCTAAAGAGATCTTTGGTGGTACAGGTCGTAACTTCCTAAATCCAGCGCTTGCTGGTCGTGCTTTTCTATACTTTGCATACCCAACTGATATCTCTGGTGATGCGGTTTGGACTGCGGTAGATGGCTTCTCTGGTGCCACATCACTTAGCGTAATGTCACAAAGTGGCTTAGAAGCGGTGCAAACAAACCTATCTTGGATGGATGCTTTTCTTGGTAATATGCAAGGGAGTGTTGGTGAAGTCTCAACATTGGCTATCTTAATTGGTGGTGCTTTTATTGTTATTACGGGTATTGCTTCATGGCGAATCATTTCCGGCGTAATGATTGGTATGGTTGCAACTTCTTTGCTGTTTAATGTGATTGGTAGTGATACAAACCATATGTTCCAATTACCTTGGTACTGGCATTTAGTCATGGGGGGATTTGCCTTTGGTATGATCTTTATGGCAACAGATCCTGTATCTGCATCATTTACTAACAAAGGTAGATGGGCTTACGGGATATTAATTGGATTAATGACAGTATTGATTCGTGTTGTAAACCCTGCTTTCCCTGAAGGTATTATGCTAGCTATCTTATTTGCTAACTTGTTTGCACCACTATTTGACTACTTTGTTGTACAAGGAAATATCAAACGGAGGTTAGCGCGTAATGTCTAATCAACAGGAAACATTTGGTAGAACAATCGTTGTGGTACTAGCAGTTTGTCTAGTATGTTCAATTGTTGTTGCGGGCGCAGCCGTTGGCTTACGTTCACTACAAATCGCCAATAAAGAGATTGATAAGCAAAAAAATATTCTTGCTGTAGCAGACTTAGAGACTGATAAATCAGTTTCTGAAATCTTTGCATCTAATATCGAAACTAAGCTAGTTGACTTAACAACGGGCGAATTTGCTGAAGGCGTTGATGCTGCAAGTTATGACCAACGAAAAGCGGCAAAAGACCCGCAACAAAGTGTTCGCTTAACGGCTGAACAAAATGTAGCGGGTATTGGCCGTCGTGCAAATCTTGCAACAGTTTACCTTGTTTCTGATGACAACGGTGAATTGCAAAGCATTATTTTACCCGTTCATGGTGCCGGTTTATGGTCAACTATGTATGCATTTGTTGCGATTAAACCTGATGCTAATACTATCGATGCGATAACTTATTATGACCAAGGTGAAACACCTGGACTGGGTGGCGAAGTTGAAAACCCACGCTGGCGTGCACTTTGGGAAGGTAAAGAGTTGTTTGATGAAAATGGTGTACCAGCAATCAAAGTCATTAAGGGGCAAGCTCCTGCAGATTCTAAACATGAAATTGATGGTTTATCTGGCGCAACACTAACTAGTGTTGGCGTTCAACATACCTTTAGTTTCTGGCTAGGTGAGCAAGGCTTTGGTCCGTTTCTTAAGAAAGTTCGAGAAGGAGCGTTAAACAATGGCTAATTCAAATGAATTAAAAGAAGTATTAACTTCCCCGATTGTTAGTAATAACCCGATTGCATTGCAAATCTTAGGTGTTTGTTCAGCATTGGCGGTAACGACAACGTTACAAAATGCAGTCGTAATGACGTTGGCGGTTTTATTCGTAACCGCATTTTCTAACTTGTTTATTTCAATGATTCGTAACTATATTCCAAATAGTGTACGTATTATTGTACAAATGGCGATCATTGCATCACTAGTAATCTTAGTTGACCAGGTATTGAAAGCATATGCGTACGGTTTGTCGAAACAGTTATCTGTTTATATTGGCCTTATCATTACAAACTGTATTGTAATGGGACGTGCAGAAGCATTTGCGATGAAAAACAAACCATTCCCAAGCTTCATGGATGGTATCGGTAATGGTTTAGGTTATGGTTTCATTCTTGTAATCGTGGGCGGGATTCGTGAGTTATTTGGTGCTGGCGCTTTATTTGGTATCGAAATTTTACCGCTCACTTCAAATGGTGGTTGGTATCAAGCTAATGGTTTATTACTGCTTCCTCCAAGTGCGTTCTTTATTATTGGTGGCATCATCTGGGCTATGCGTACACTTAGACCAGAGCAAATCGAGCCAAAGGAGTAGTTTGAATGGAACATTATCTTAGTTTATTTGTGCGCTCTATTTTTATTGAAAATATGGCGTTAGCTTTCTTCTTAGGCATGTGTACATTCCTTGCTGTTTCTAAGAAAGTTAAAACCTCGATGGGTTTAGGTGTTGCGGTTATCGTAGTATTAGGTATTTCTGTACCGGTAAACCAAATCATCTACTTTAACTTGTTAGCACCTGGTGCATTAGGGTGGGCAGGCTTCCCTGAAGCAGACCTTAGCTTTCTAGGCTTTATTACTTTCATCGGTGTTATCGCAGCCTTAGTACAAATTCTGGAAATGGTATTAGATAAATACTTCCCAGCTTTGTATCAAGCTCTTGGTATCTTCCTACCATTAATCACAGTTAACTGTGCAATTTTTGGTGGCGTATCGTTTATGGTTTTACGTGAGTATAACTTACTTGAATCAGCTGTTTACGGTATTGGTAGTGGCATTGGTTGGACATTGGCGATTGTTGCATTAGCGGGTATCCGTGAAAAAATGAAATACTCAGACGTACCAGATGGTTTACGTGGTTTAGGTATTACATTTATTACAACTGGCCTAATGGCACTTGGGTTTATGTCATTCTCAGGTATCCAACTGTAAGCGTTGCTGTTTTAGCTTAATTGAATTTCGGGGGTTAATACCCCCTCAAAACAAGGAAAAAGTCGATGGAAATATTTCTCGGCGTAGCCATGTTTACTATTATCGTTTTAGCATTAGTTGTCATTATTTTGGCAGCTAAGGCAAAACTAGTAAGCACAGGCGATATTATTATTACTGTTAACGATGATGCAGATAAAAGTATTAAAACCCAAGCGGGTGGCAAACTATTAGGCGCACTTGCTAATTCTGGAATTTTTGTTTCTTCTGCTTGTGGTGGCGGTGGTACATGTGGTCAGTGTCGCGTAAAAGTGAAATCAGGCGGTGGTGATATTTTACCGACTGAGCGAGATCACATTAGCAAATTAGAAGCTAGAGAAGGTGAACGTTTATCTTGTCAGGTAAATGTTAAAGAAGACATGGACATTGAATTACCTGAAGAGATCTTCGGTGTGAAAAAATGGGAATGTACGGTTATCTCGAATGATAATGAAGCTACTTTTATTAAAGAGCTTAAATTACAAATTCCTGATGGTGAAACAGTACCGTTTAAAGCGGGTGGTTATATTCAAATTGAAGCACCTGTTCACCATATCAAATACAGTGAATTTGATATTGAAGAGCAATATCGTGGTGACTGGGATCATTTTGGCTTCTTTAAATTAGAATCTAAAGTTGATGAAGAAACTATTCGAGCTTATTCAATGGCAAATTACCCAGGTGAAGAAGGCATTATTATGCTTAACGTGCGTATCGCTACGCCGCCACCACGTGATTTATCATTACCATGCGGTAAAATGTCATCTTATATCTTCAGTCTTAAAGAAGGTGATAAAGTTACTATTTCTGGTCCATTTGGTGAGTTCTTTGCTAAAGAAACTGAAAATGAAATGGTCTTTGTTGGTGGTGGAGCTGGTATGGCGCCAATGCGTTCACACATATTTGATCAGTTCCGTCGTCTGAAAACTAAGCGTAAAGCAAGTTTTTGGTACGGTGCGCGTTCTAAGCGTGAAATGTTCTATGTTGAAGATTTTGATAATATCGCATCTGAAAATGAAAACTTCGAATGGCATGTCGCTTTAAGTGATCCGCAACCAGAAGATAACTGGGATGGTTACACAGGTTTCATTCATAATGTTTTATTTGAAAACTACCTGAAAGAGCATGAAGCGCCAGAAGATTGTGAGTTTTACATGTGTGGTCCACCAGTGATGAATGCTGCTGTTATCGGTATGCTGAAAGATCTTGGTGTAGAAGATGAAAACATCATGCTTGATGACTTCGGTTAATCTTAATGATTAATATCTTAACTAAATGGCTAGCCTTAATCGGGCTGGCCTTTTTTATTTCGTCGTGTTCTAAGATAGAGCCTAAATTGGCTCACTTAGAAGGTGCGACCATGGGCACATATTATCAAGTGAAATATGTGTTAGATGCTAAGCAACAAGCTGATAGCGAACTTTCCGAACAAAATCTACAAATAGAAATAGATAAAAGACTGGAACTGGTAAATGATCAAATGTCTACTTACCGTCCAGATTCTGAACTGTCTCTGTTTAATCAAACTACTGAATCTTTAACAATTTCAGATGATACGCGCCATGTTGTTGAAGCTTCTTTAACGTTATTTGAGCAAAGCGACGGTGCATTTGATGTGACTGTAGGTCCGTTGATTAACTTATGGGGCTTTGGTCCGGATAAACGTGCTAATAAGATCCCTTCTGCGGAAATGATTGCAGAGAAGAAACTGATTATTGGCAGCCAACATTTATCCCTTAATGGCAATGTATTGTCGAAAGCAATTCCTGAGTTGTATGTCGATTTATCTGCAATAGCAAAGGGCTACGGCGTTGATGTTATCGCTGAGTATTTACAAGAATTAGGTATTAATAATTTTCTTGTAGATATAGGTGGTGAATTACGTTTGCACGGTGTGAAGCCTGGCATGAAAGATTGGATACTGGCCATTGAAAGACCCGTTGAAGGGCTGAATATTCAGCGTGTTATTAAAATTGGTAATAATTCTATAGCGACTTCAGGGGATTACCGTAATTACTTTGAAGCCGATGGGATACGTTATTCCCATACTATTGATCCTGAAACAGGTAAACCGATCGATCATCACTTAGTGTCAGTGACGGTTATCGATCCGAGTAGCATGTTAGCAGATGCGTATGCGACTGCAATTACTGTACTTGGTCCTGAAGATGGATTAAAATTTGCACAAGAACATAAATTACCTGCATTTTTACTAATTAAAGATGGCGATAATTTTATTGAGCAGTACACCTTAGAATTTGAACCCTTTTTCGTTGAGGAATAACAATGATTTATTTTGTTGCAACATTCGTAGTTTTTTTATTGGTTATTGCCGGCATGGCAATTGGTTATATTTTCAATAAAAAAACCATTGGTGGTAGTTGTGGTGGTTTAGCGTCGGTAGGAATAGACAAAGAATGTGACTGCCCTGATCCTTGCGAAAACCGCAAAAAGAAAGATGCAGAAGCAGAGCGAGTTGCAAAACTAACTGCAGAGCCTCGCATTATATAATCAATCACAGTTATTATATTTATAAATACCCAAACACGTTAAGTGGCTTGGGTATTTTTTTTGGATTTTTGTAACCAACGATCTAATGCATTAGCAAAGGTTTGTTTTTCCTTATCACCAAACTTGTTCGGGCCGCCACTGGTTTGTCCTATGCTGCGCAGCTCTTCAGCCAAATTTCTCATTGCTAAACGCTGACGTATATTGGCCTCGGTATACAGTTCACCTCTAGGGTTAAGTGCTGTAATACCCTTTTCAACAATTTCAGCTGCTAACGGAATATCCTGAGTGATAACTAAGTCATTAACTTGTACATGGGCGCTAATGTAATTATCAGCAACGTCAAACCCTTGTGATACTTGTATTGTTTTAATTAATTTTCGTTTGGGTATTGGCAAAGGACTATTGGCAACAAAAACAAGTGCCGTTGAAGTGCGTTCGCCTGCGCGTAAAACGATATCGCGAACAGGTACAGGGCAAGCATCAGCATCAATCCATATGGTCATTAGTGTTCCTTATTTTATTATTATTTATGATTGAATATAGCAAATTAATCATTTGCTTATCTACTTATACCCATGATACTTCAAGGTGCAAAGTCAGCAAGGCAAATTGA
>JBALXF010000142.1:0-7160 GCA_036961085.1 Psychromonas sp. | reverse complement strand
ACTGGCTAGCAAGTTAGTCGGCAGTAGCTATGAATCTTTAATAGCAGATTATGAAATGGGACGTAAAGTAGGCGCGGAGTTCTTAAAGAGTTCTAGCTGTAAAATGTTTCAAAACTAAATTTATAGATCCATACATTGGCTTTATTTAGTCATATAACGGTTAACAATTAATAGCTAATAATTCAGTCGTTTATATGTATTTCTAATCGCTCTGATTCCCCTAACTATTAGCCTCGTTACTAGCCCCGATAACCTTTGGGGCTAACTCCCACAAACTTCTTAAAGAAATTTGAAAAATTATGCGGGTCAGAAAAACCTAATCGCTGCGCAAGTTCGTTGATCGGCCATTGCGTATCGATTAATAATTGCTTGGCTTTTTCAATGCGCATTTCTTGTAGCTTCTGCTTTGGGCCCATACCATATTGTTGTTTACATAGCCGATAAAGATGCGGCTCTGAATAATGACACAAGTCTGCAATGCTGCTTACATTCCACGCTTGATGCAAAGCTTGCTCTACTTTGGTAAAAGCTTGATCGAGTCGGGTTTCGGCTATTTGTTGCTCTTGAGATAAGTTTTGTTTTAAATAACGAAATAGTTGTACCAAGCTAGTGACTCTAAATAAACTTGATTTTTGCCGCTCTAACGCTAAAAGTGAAAAGACTAGCCGAATATTTTCTGCATCAGAACAGGGGTATACCCGTTTAGAGAATGCCTTTTGTTTTAAAAATTCATGCTCGTCATGTAACAGTAACCAACATAAATCCCAGTGTTCGCCTTTAATGGTAAAGCGAAAGCTTTTCCCCGCAGGAAGTACCACTAATGAGTTAGGCTCTATTACTTTTTCACCCTCTTCCCACTCTAATAGTCCCTCTCCCGATTGGGTTATTAATACACTGTGTTCTTGTGGGCAGTTACGCTCAATATGATAAGGAGGTTTTAACTGGGCGATGCCTGCCATTTGTAAACCAAAACCGTCCATCTCTGGTAATTCATCTTTAGTTAAGAATATTTCATTGCAACTCTCACCCACGTTAATGTGATTGATAAACTCAATTTTCTTTTTCACTTCTTTCTCAGTTAACCGTTCCAACACTTTCCCCATAATCCCCCCTTAAGAGAAAATATAAATATGATAGTATTTAACACCTCCATAATCGTTATTACCATAGCAAATCTCACATAAAAAACTAAAATACCCGCATTAATTAACCAAAGCGAGTGCACTGTGATGCTACAAGACATAGATTGGAATAGAATATTTAAAATTGCACTGCCCGTTGCCCTACAGAGTATGTTGGTTAGCGTGTTGGCTATGTCTGATGTCTTTATGGTGACAGGGCTAGGTAGCAGTGCCGTTGCAGCTATTGGTTTGGCCTCTAAAATGCATTTCGTACTTATTATTGTGATGGCAGGCATAGGCACTGGTGTCTCTGTACTTGTGGCACAATATTTTAGTTCTAAACAAAACAATGGTAGCCAAAGTTTTGTGTTGCTAGGTTTAATGTTTGGCCTAGTAGTATTAGTGCCTGCCGCTATCCTATTTTTGTTTTTCCCAGAAACCATCGTCATGTTACTGAGTGATAATCAGAGTTTGATTGATTTTGCCGCTTTATACTTACGTTTAAGCGTACCTTTATTATTTTTGACTCATATTATTATCGTTTATGAAGGTGCTTTAAGAGCACAAGGCAATACGATGCTGCCATTAATTGCAGCCGCTATTGCGATAGCTATTAACATCTTATTGAACTACTTGCTGATACATGGTTTTTGGCAAGTGCCAGCCCTAGGTTTAGCAGGAGCAGCAATAGCAAGTGACATTGCGCGATTGTTACAGGTGATTATTTTACTCGTCTATTTAGCACGTAAAAAACACATGTTTGCTATTAATACCTTAGTAAACGGTGCCAATTTGATGGCGGCACATGCTAAGCAATTTTGGCAAATCACCTGGCCACTATGTTTGAATTTCAGCATTTGGGGATTTGGAACTTTTGCCTACCACGCGATAGCATCTATAAGCGGTACTAATGCTTTGGCTGCCATAAGTTTGGTCTCGCCAATAGAGTCTATGTACCACAGCTTATTTTTTGGGTTTGTGAATGCCTGCGCCATTTTGATCGGGCAACATTTAGGTAGAAGTGAATTCGCTCAAGCGAAACAACTCGCTAAGCTATTTACAATCGGTTTACCCACCCTCTCATTTGCAGTCGGTTTACTGATAATTGCATTCAGTCCTTTATTTTTGCCGCTTATTATTGGTCATGACATGGTTTTATTAAAGCTAAGCCAAAACCTAATTTATGTCATGGGGCTGGGCTTCTGGCTAAAAACCGTAAACATGGTAATAATAATGGGCATATTACGCGCCGGCGGTGATAACAAGTATGTGCTATATAGCGATATGTTTGCTATGTGGGTACTCGCATTACCAATCACTTGGTTTGTTGCCGTTTCATTCAATCTCGATTACCAATGGATATATGCCTGCGTTCTGATAGAAGAATTGGTGAAATTTATGCTAGTACTGCCGCGAGCAAAAAAAGGCCTTTGGCTTAAAAACATGACTCAAAATGATGAAGATCAGCAAGAACAGGAATTCACCCAGATAAGGGCTTAGCGCGACAAATAGAGAGTAACATTGAACATGTGGGACAGGGCTTTAATTCTGAACTTTCAATAATAAGATAAAAACCACAGGTTAAAGACTTGATCCTATTGGTTTTTCATTACTTGATATCAGCCATATTGATATGGTATTTCCAACACCTTCAGGTGGTTTTACCGCCCTTACATATGTTGATGAAGCCGTTTTATTATCAGACCGTATTATCATGATGACTAATGGCCCTGCCGCCACAGTTGGCGAAATATTGCACGTAGAATTAGAACGCGCAAGAGACAGATTAAGCTTAGCTAAAGACACAGAATACAATCGTTTAAGATCTAAGGTATTAACTTTCTTATATGAAAAACAACGAAAAACAGAACTCATTAAAAAAAACTGCAACTACTTCAACTAAAAGCGCAACGGCTTAACAACTGACAAATATATCCTTATTAACATCAAAAAAAGTAGATCGCGATAAATTATGGGCAGGGAGGTTTATTAAAAATAAATGCAGAGGTGCATTTACAGCTCTGCATGGGTATTGTCAAATTAACAACTGCTCATCAAATTATGTGTTCGTCTACTGGTGCATAATTCCAATACTCAAAGATAAATATTTTCGTGCTTACCGCGATCGTTTCTTCACCGAATGGAATAGTTTTAGTTGTGTTCAAAATTTAGGTTAAGGTAAGTTTAGCCGAATATACTCGGCTATGTTCGATAACTTGATAATACCTTCATGTGTATCAACAACTAATCATGTTGTTATATCCGTAAATATCTCAAACATGAGTTTTTACAAACCAATGTCGTGTGCGGTTAATAATATAAACTAAGGACAACATCACCGGTACTTCAACGAGAACCCCTACAACGGTCGCTAAAGCGGCACCCGAATGTAATCCGAACAGTGATATAGCGACTGCAACGGCCAATTCGAAGAAGTTAGATGTTCCAATTAAACAAGCTGGAGCGGCGATGTTATGCGGTAATTTCATCCATATTGCTGCCAAATAAGCAATAATGAAAATGCCATAAGTTTGGATCATAAGAGGGATTGCAATTAAGCCAATCGTTTCGGGTTCCGATACTATGGTGTTCGCTTGAAAACCAAATAACAAAACAACAGTCGCTAATAAGCCGATCATCGACCAAGGCTTTAATGTTGATAAAAAGTGATTTAATGATGCTTCACCATGACCATTATTCAATATTTTCCGTGTCAAAACGCCTGCGATTAAGGGGAGTAAGACGTAAAGCCCGACAGAAATCAGGAGCGTTTCCCATGGTACTTGAATATCACTCACTCCAAGTAAAAATGCAGAGATCGGCGCAAAAGCAAATATCATTATCACGTCATTTACAGACACTTGAACCAAAGTATAGTTAGGGTCACCTTTAGTTAACTGAGACCAAACAAATACCATTGCGGTACAAGGGGCTACTCCTAATAAAATCATGCCAGCGATGTATTCTTGGGCTGACGCTGGATCAACAAAATCAGCAAAAATAAAATTAAAAAACAGCCAACCTAAACCAGCCATTGTAAAAGGCTTGATCAGCCAATTTATAACAATGGTTAGTACTAGCCCTTTAGGGTTTTTACCCACATCTTTTATCGATGAAAAGTCAATTTGAACCATCATGGGGTAAATCATCACCCAAATAAAAACAGCCACAACAATGTTAACGTGTGCAATTTCAAAATCAGCAATCATTTGAAAAACAGCAGGTTGCCATAGGCCTAACACCACGCCAAGCACTATGCTTAAGCCAACCCATAGTGACAAATAACGTTCAAAAATACCCATTGATAAATCCTTCAATTATTATTTACAAAAACTTGCTCGATCAGATCTGTTTTGTATATTAGCTGGACGCTGAAGTTCGTTATCAGCCAGATTAATATTATTTTCTGTTATCTGTGCAATCATATATTTTGCCTGTAGTAGCAGCTCAGGGTTAATAAGATAAAGGACCCACTGCCCATGCTTTCTGTCTGTAATTACCTTCGCTTTTTTAGGACTGCAAGGTTACCTGACACTTTAGGCTGATTATCTTCTTCCATTAATTCCATCAATTCACAAACACAGAGTTCACCATATTAATTACTTAACAATATTGGGGTAGCTTCGACATTCATTGCTTGTTTTATTGCATAGTGTAATCAAAGACCTGATCTTCAAAGACATTTACATTTTTAGAGATTAAATTTTTAGCATCTAAAGCGAATTTCTCTAGAGCTTCAAGCGCACGTTCATCAACCTCATCAGGTTGAGTACCTGCACTGTAAACATCATATCTATCACCAGCTTTATGCCTTAGTAACGCTTCAGCCATTTGCGATCTAGCCGAGTTGCCAGTACAAAGAAAAAGGACAGTTTACTTTTTATGTTTTTCATAGGGGCGACCAATGTTAGTATATGCGAATAATTGCATATACTATTATTCACCTATTCAAGCATTAACATCTTAAATAATTTGTATCTTCAAGTATCACTTGATATTTACTATAGCAACTTTCGTAGCAATAGAGTTTGAAGGTATTGTCAACTTAACCGCCCCTTCACTATGTGTGCGATAATCTGCAAATGAAAAATGCTAATATCCATGCATGTATCACCAGGAGCAGCTTGGTTCTCCTAAGTATTCCCCCAGATTGGGTATGCAATATCCATACGGTTTGGATCATTTTTCTCCAAATTACGCTCGTAGTTCCAGAAAAATGAACCGTATTCATGACCTGAGAATTTTTTGTAGAAGATTTTAATAGGTTCATTACCATGACCATGACCTGTTTTTGCTTTAATTTTTTCATCATTCTTTTTAGCGCGAATTTGACCAACAACTACCGAGTGAGCAGGCGGTCTTTCTGAGTATTTTGCGTTCATAGGAACATGGTCAACTTTCAGTGTTGCTTCTAAGCTACCACCAACTCCGCTGTAACTTTTTGCTTCTGGATGGCTTAGAGCCCATTGATTAAGTTTGTCACCAGTATCAATTGAGAAGTCAGCACCACGAGGCATTTTGCGTAGTTCAGTGCGGGCATTCTTAGAGTTTTGAGTTGTAACCGTTTTGTTGTGTACTTCAAATACTAAGTGACCGTCTTTGTTTAAGAAGAAAAGTCTGAATGTGAGTAGCTCAGCATAGCAACGCCTTCAATCTCATCAACCTTACCATCTTCATTGATATCCGAAGGAATAGTAATTTTCCAATTACGCATATCAAATTTATCAGCCTGAACTGGGTAGTCAACGCCATTACTTAGAACGTCATCCAAGGCTACAGCAGATAAAGCAAGTAGCATTGAAGCAGTAACAAGTGTCTTTTTCATCTTAAACCCTATGTATTAATGTAATATTGTCGCACATAGCAAGAGTCATAAACAATTTGTAAACCCTCTACACACCTTTATATTTGTTTGATCACAATTTGATAGCACTTGTTGAGTTGAAATATAACATTGCCCACATTCATGTTTTAAAACTAGCGCTTAAATTCTACGAAACTGAGTGCTTTCCAATAAGTATATGGGATCAATAGTATGTAGAACTGGATTTTGAATTTTCAAAGATGAGATGAAAACAGAGGTTAAAGATCTTAAATACTTTACCCTGCCGATTTTTACGGTATTTGGTTTAACTTCTTCCCTGAAACGGTAGTAAATAGAATTTAGAGAGAGTACGCCATACAATGTTGTTCGTATTGTGTGGCGTTTTTCATTATTTACAGTGCGCATCCAGAATTTCCCAACATCAACAACAGGACTAGGGCTTGGCATTATTACCACCCTTCTTATTCACAAGTTTATTTTGTCACCAGATAACCTTTTAATGAATTTAAAAGATCCCCTTACAGGCTCAGTATTACCTACCCTGACAATGTGGGAAGAAGAGTGAATTCATTTTTATTCCCTTAAGCATTTCATTTGATAAAAGCTTAATTGTAAATTCCCCTCGGTGATCAACCTCCCATTTACATTGCGCTATTGACCTTAGCTGTGAATATAGGTGTTATAAACTGCCTACGTAGATAAATGGATAATAATTGATGCCCAAAAAAGTAAAGCAGCTTAATAAATTTCTTGTAGATATGAAATGTTACTAGCAAAGACAAGGTACTTTGGCATCGGATTTCGGCTGATCCTTGCCTTTAGTGTGCTTGCTTTTTCAGCAATATTGATCTCTAGTATCTCCTACTCAACCTTTAGCGAAACACTAAATAGACTGACAAAAATTCAACAAGAAGATATGGTTTCTTTAGACGAGGCCGCTCGGCTTAACGATATAGCTCGCATCATTATTTCAACTTCATTTATTATTATTTCTGCAGAGTCAGACCTCGAACGTGATCAGGCAATGGATGAAATTGATCATTCTATTTCTTCTATGCATCAACTATTGGCCAATTTCCCAGATTATCATCATTATTTTAAAAATCTCATCATCCAGATAAACAACAATTTAAGCCTGCTTTATGCCAATGAGCTGAAAATTCAAACATTAAATGCACAGGCCAAGCTCCTATTGAATAGCTTACCTCCACTAC
>JBALXF010000141.1:4761-7191 GCA_036961085.1 Psychromonas sp. | reverse complement strand
GTATCGAAAGCGGGTAGCAGTAAGTTTTTCCCTTCATCTGATATTACTTCTATTTTAGAAATAACAATATCCATTGCCTGTGCAAGCTGAATACGTGAATTACATACAAACATAACTCGCACCACAACTTGTGCCAACGTCCCAATTGATTTCTCAACTATTTCATCACCTGCAAAGTAGGACTGATGAAGATCACTAACACATTCAAACTCCCTGATTTCGTCAATCCCACAAATTTTATCAATTTTTCCAGGTTTACATAATATGGTGAGATTGCCACTCACTAAATTGGGAAGAGGATTGACCAAAGGGGTAATATCTTTATCACTCATTTTTCCGCTTACAGCATAATTTATCATCATCTTCAATGGATTAAATCCGCAGGTCTTCTCCAATAGTTTATATTCACGCGAACCAGTTAATCTAAGTCCAATATCATAAAAATAGAATGTATCATCTGCAAGTTTACATTGAATAAACGCCATTCCATTCTTTACATTCAAATGTTTCAGTAATGAGATCATTTTGGGGTTTATCGTATCAAGGTAAGACTGAGTCAGATTTGATGGCATACAATATGCCACTGGAAGGGGAATTTCTGTATCTTGATCTTGTCTTATATACCTATTCGAAACCGCAGTTAAGTGAACATTACCATCTTGAAAAAGGTAAAAGATGGTAGCCTCTGGGCCCTTGATATAGCGCTCGACAATGACTTCCCCAACCGTTGAAAAAGAGATGGAACCATCAAACGCATTTAATAGAGCTGCATCGTCCTTACATATTTTAACGCCTTTACCACCACTTGCATCTGCTGGTTTCAATATAACTGGGTATTCTAATTGTTTAACATCATCTTGCAGAGACTCTTTACGCACCGTGTATCGTTTCGCTACTGGAATATCGAAGGATTCACATAAGGTACTGAAATTATTCTTATTACTTGTTTTATCGATTTGTTCTAATGTGTAGAAATTAGGAAGGTTTAAGCGACTTGACGTTTTACTACAATATGCCATCAAGGGGTCTACGTATCCGCTAATAACGCCATCTATTTGTTGCTCTTTGCATAATTCAACAACTGCGTCCACATCAAATGCATTCACCATAAATGATTTATCTGCAATTTTTTTCGCAGGGGAATCTGCAAAATAATCAGTAACGTAAATTTCAACTCCGATTTCTTTTGCTGCATTCACAATATCTTGAGCTAAGTTTATACCTCCTAGCAGCAATAATCGTTTTTGCTTCATTTCATAGTTCCCTTTATAAAATACTATTGATTTTAATTTTTTTTTTATAATACGTTCAAATTAAATTTTTAATTACAGCTATATGCACTTCATGTCGTTTTACACACCATTTTTTCGAGGAGAGCATCTGAGAGGGGGGAATTTAATTTTGATTTTTTTATCATTGTTAATATATTTTCAGGACTATTGAACATCATCGTATCTAGGATCGATAAACCAGGCGTAAATTCTAATTCAAATTGTTTATATTCCAGCACTGGTTGTTCAATGAGAAATAAATTAACCCCATTTTCTTTATATTTAACGGGATCATATAAATAATAACCACCAGAAGCGTTTACATAGTTATTGAAGCTTAGTTTTTTACATATATTAAGTGCCCATTCGTCAGGTAAGTTAGGGGGAGGTAGGTCTAAGCCCATTTCAGATAAAACGTCAATTTTAGTGTTTATACCTAGATAGCAGCATATTGTTCTTATTATATTTTCATTTAACTTGGAAATGCTGTCATCTTCATTTTTAAAACAACTTGATATGATACCTAGGACTTGCTCAAAGTAAGGGGCCTTATCTCTATAAACTTCTAATTGTGAGATAATTTTATCTTTCCAGGGATGGGAGTTATCTATTCTCATATCTATAATAGATGTGTCACGAGGTGCTTTTATTAATGGCACTTTTATATAAGAGAAATCACCGTTTGCCTTAATAATTCGGTTGCGTTCAGTCCAACCTCTCCTAACAAATTGAGGAGTATCAAATACAATAAAGTAATCGCAATTTTCTATTAAGCTGAAGTACTCAATATGTGGGAAAAAATAGGGTTGCATTAGTCCTAGTTTCATATTTTTATCTTCCTTGATCATTATTAATTACTTCATATTTTCTCAAAAAATTATAATAAAAAATTCTTCATAAATAATATTAGCATCGTATTAAAAAATTGCTTTGTATTTTTTTATGCGATGAAGGTGGGCTTATCTTATAGTTAAGTGCTTAGCAGAACTCTGGAGTGAAACACACTCAGACTATCAAAAATAGACCTATTTGAAATCGCGGCGAAACAATTCATTTGATTGGGTTTTATACGAATTTAAAAGCTTCATTAAGTGATAATAAAAATTGTTATATTGCGCTTTCAACAAAACTTGTTAATATCTGCCAAATAGTCGGGGAG
>JBALXF010000141.1:0-4751 GCA_036961085.1 Psychromonas sp. | reverse complement strand
GCCTTTTAGGCTGAGATTGCATTTCGAGACCCGTTGAACCTGATTCAGTTAACACTGGCGTAGGGAACTATATGTCTTGCTTTGTGTGATTTGATCTGCCATCTATTTAAAATCCCAAGTTAGATAAAGTTCCGGTGCCCGTGATAGGAACTTTATGACAAATAATACTTCTACGCCTACAAGCCAAAATTCATCTACACCTATCGTGTTAACCATCGCTGGATCTGATAGCGGAGGTGGTGCGGGTATTCAAGCAGATATCAAAGCTATCTCTGCAACGGGCAGTTATGCTTGTTCCGTGATCACAGCGATTACAGCTCAAAACACCCTAGGCGTTTCTGCCATTTTTCCTATTCCCCTTGAGTATGTCGAAAAACAACTTGATGCCGTTTTTAGCGATTTGAACGTTGTTGCAGTTAAAGTTGGCATGTTGGCCGATTGTGACATTATCAAAATAGTGGCAGCCAAAATAAAACACTATCAACCTAAGTTTTTAGTGGTAGATCCAGTCATGGTGACAAGTAATGGCGATTTACTATTACAAGCATCAGCGATTAATACCCTTAAATCTGAACTATTGCCTGTTGCCGATATCATCACACCAAACTTACCTGAAGCTGCTGCGCTTATTGGTTGCCAAGTACCGGCTAGCGAAGACGAAATGGCTAAAATGATCAATGGCCTTCGTTTGCTAGGCGCAAAAACGGTACTGCTAAAAGGCGGGCATTTGGAACAAGATGAAAACAGTAACGATCTATTTATCTTCCCTGAGCTAGTTCATCAATTAACCGCAAAGCGTACTAATACTCGTAATACTCACGGTACGGGTTGTACCTTGTCTTCGGCTATCGCATCTTATCTAGCACAAGGTAATGACCTTTTATCAGCGGTAAAATTAGGAAAGCAGTATATAACGCAAGCGATTGCGCATGCTGATGAATTACAGATAGGCAAAGGGCATGGTCCGGTAAATCATTTTTTCGCTGGTCATAATGATGTCTGTTAATACCCTAAATAGAACTGTTGATAGACAGCCTCATTTTGCTGAAAAAAAAGCAGTTAGTATCAATATATCCAATGGTTGTTTACGTTATCAGGATAGCGAGGAAGCAATTATAGCCGGTCTTAATATTCATATTCCTGCAGCAGCATGGACATGTATCTTGGGGCGTAGCGGTTGTGGTAAAAGCTCTTTACTTCGTTATCTTGCTAATTTGCTCGAAGATAAAGTCGATTGGACTGGGGAAATCAGCACTCAAGTTGAGCAACATGAGCAACCTCACTGTGATACCCAAGATCAAATTGCTTATATGGCACAGCAAGACTTGTTGATGCCTTGGTTAACAGTGTTAGATAATGTCATGCTAAGCACTAAATTTGGTAAGGCAGTGACCGATCCAAAAGCCCTTGAATTACAGTTACAAAAAGCGCGCTCTTTATTGCAAAAGGTTGGCTTAAGAGACAAATCGAATTATTTGCCACAGCAATTATCTGGTGGCATGCGTCAACGTGTTGCACTGGCAAGAACGCTTATGCAAGACAAGCCAATCGTGTTAATGGATGAGCCTTTCTCTGCCTTAGATGCGGTAACACGCTATCGTCTACAAAACTTAGCTCACCAACTCCTGCAAGACAAAACCGTAGTATTAATAACGCACGATCCACAGGAAGCGATTCGGTTAGCAAACCGGCTTTATATTATGCAAGGCAGACCTGCTTTTACCGAGTCTTTAACCGTGCCAGAATCAGAAACTCCGCGTAATTTCGATGCAGAATGTGCACAACTGCAGCAGAAGATCATGGACAGATTGGAGCAAGATTATGAGTGATTTAGTGCAAGCCAATAAAATATCAACTCAACTTAAAGGTAAACAGCGACACTCGCATCCAATGCTGCGCATTGCAATCAGTGCGACGGTCATTATTGCCCTATGGCAAGCTATCGTACTTGTTTTTGAAATGCCTGCGTTTATTTTACCTAGTCCTTTCAATGTCTTTGAAAAACTGATCTCAAGATATGATGTCTTGCTTAAACACAGCTGGGTAACCGCTCAAGAAATCATATTGGGATTACTGTTAGGTTTGACCATGGGGTTGTTATTCGCGTTGCAGATGTTGCTGTTCAAGCCAATTAAACGCTGGTTATTACCTATTTTGATAGCCAGTCAAGCAATCCCTGTGTTCGCAATTGCGCCTGTATTAATGCTGTGGTTAGGCTACGGCATCTCATCAAAAATTGTGATGGCAGCATTAATTATCTTTTTTCCTATTACTACCTGTTGTTACGACGGCTTGCGAAATACACCCGTTGGCTATCTTGATCTAGCAAAAACAATGGGTGCCACAAAATGGCAAATGTTACGTCATATTCAATTTCCAGCCGCGTTACCTTCGCTTGCTTCGGGTATTCGAGTCGCGGTAGTTATAGCCCCTATTGGTGCTGTAGCGGGGGAGTGGGTTGGCTCCAGTGAAGGTCTGGGATATCTGATGTTGCAGGCAAATGCGCGGATGATGATAGACGAAATGTTTGCTGCTCTTTTTATATTATCAGCTTTGTCAGTGTCACTTTATTTTGTCGCAGACAAGTTGCTTAAAAAACTGATCCACTGGCAGGTTTAATTTAAACAAGATAATCAATAGATGTTTATTCATATTAATAACAATAACAATTTTAATAATAAAAAACATAAAGGAATTTTAATGAAAAAAAATATTATTGTGAGTGCATTTGCGCTTGTTACCACTATTTTGTCAGCAACAGCTCAGGCTGAAAACAAAACACTAACGCTGATGTTGGATTGGTTTGTGAACCCGAATCATGGGCCTATCGTTATCGCTCAACAGCGCGGTTATTTTGAAGCTCAAGGCCTTAATGTTGAGATTCAAGAGCCAGCAGATCCAAGTATGCCGCCAAAGCTAGTTGCTGCTAATAAAATCGATTTAGCGATCACCTATCAACCGAGTTTAACCATTGATGTGGCAGCAGGTTTACCGTTAATTCGTTCTGCAACCTTGATTGCGACACCTTTGAATACCATGATGGTATTAGATAATGACAATGATAAGGACAAAAATAAAATTAAGGATTTGTCTGATCTAAAAGGCAAAAAAATAGGCATTGCCATTGCGGGTAACGAAGAAGCAACAATAGGCACCATGTTAAAAAATTCCGGTGTTAACTATGAGGATGTACAAGTGATCAATGTAGGTTGGGCGCTTTCTTCTTCTCTTGCTTCTGGCAAGGTTGATGCGATATGGGGTGGATTACGTAACTTTGAAACCAATCAACTTGAGCTTGAAGGGTTCAAAGCGAAGGCATTCTACCCGGAAGAACATGGTGTACCTGTCTATGATGAATTGATTTTTGTCGCTAATGCAAATAGCCATGATAAAGAAGCGATTAAGAGCTTCAATAAAGCAATAGAACAAGCGGCTATTTATATTGTTAATCATCCGCAAGATGCATGGCAACAGTTTGTAGCCTATGCACCTGACACATTAAATAATGAGCTTAATAAACGTGCTTGGAACGATACATTAACCCGTTTTGCGTTACGTCCTTCTGCTGTCGATTTGAAGCGTTATGATGATTATGCTCAATTCATGTATTCCAATAAAATCATTGAGACGTTACCAAAAGCACAAGACTATGTGCCAACATTTCAATAAATAGCCTGACGAATTAAGAAGCACTTTCGAATAAGTATCATCTAATAAAAGAGCCATTATATGAACCATCAAGATTTAATTAATGCATGCCGCCAAGATTGGGATGCATACACAAAACATGCTTTTATTGAGCAGTTAGCAACAGGCACCTTAGCACAGCCATGTTTTTTACATTACCTTAAGCAAGACTTCTTGTTTCTAAAGCAATATGCACGTGCTTATGCGTTGGCAATATACAAGGCCAATACCTTAGCTGAAATGCGTAAAGCGCTTCCGAGTGTTCACGCATTACTGGATACAGAAATCGGACACCATGTTAATTATTGTGCTAACTGGGGACTAACAGAGTCAGATTTAGAAGCAGAAGATGAAGCTTTTGGTACCGTTGCCTATACACGTTATGTACTTGATGCGGGCATGAAAGGTGACATTGTTGATTTATATGCCGCTTTAGCACCTTGCTCTATAGGCTATGCGGAAATTGGTCGCAATCTTATTGCAGATGAAAATACGCTACGACAAGATAATCCGTTTGATAGTTGGATTACCCTGTACAGCAGTGAAGAATTTCAGGAAGGCGTGGCTAAAGGTAGAGAATATCTGGATACTTTATTAGCTGAGATTGATGTCAATAGTCAGCGTGGTCGCGACCTAATGACGGTATTTAAGACTGCAACCCGAATGGAAATTGCTTTTTGGCAGCAAGGCTTAGATGCTAACGAAGAGGTGACACTATGAAGCAGGGTTTAGATTCATCTATTGAAACCAAGCAAAAAACAATTATTGCCGCGTTTAATGCAGTACGTGAGCAAAAGCCATTAGTGGTGAATATCACTAACTATGTGGTAATGAATAATAGTGCGAATGCCTTACTTGCGATTGGTGCATCACCAATCATGGCGCATTCGAGTGAAGAGATGGCAGAAATGATGTCTTTTGCAGGTGCACTGGTTATTAACATCGGTACCTTAGATAGCCAATGGACACCACGTATGGCGTTTGCGGTTGAACAAGCAAATATAAATAATAAGCTAGTGGTACTCGATCCAGTTGGCTGTGGTGCGAGTAAGTTACGCACGGAA
>JBALXF010000140.1:1541-7313 GCA_036961085.1 Psychromonas sp. | reverse complement strand
GGGTAAGGTAATAATTGTAAAATCGATAAGGCAACAAGTGATTTACCAGCACCACTCTCACCGACTATTGCTAATGTTTCACCTTTGTTGAGGGTAAAGTTCACTTTCTTAACAATATGATTATCGGCAAAACTAACAGACAGATCTTCGACTTTTAGCAGCTCTTTTAGTTGTTCATCGCTCATAATGACTTCCTTGGATCAAACGCATCGCGTATTGCTTCTCCGATAAAAACTAATAAAACCAGAATAGTGGATAAGGATATAAACGCCGTGATCGCAATCCATGGGGCATGTAGATTATCTTTACCTTGTGCCACCATTTCCCCAAGCGATGCTGAACCTAGCGGTAAACCAAAACCTAAAAAATCTAATGAGGTTAACGTGGTTAAAGCACCTGTAAATAGATATGGCATAAAGGTTAAGGTTGCAATCATTGCATTAGGTAAAATATGTTTAAACATTATTTTTTTATCGCCAACACCTAAAGCTGTCGCAGCTTTCACATATTCTAAATGACGGCCACGTAAAAATTCAGCGCGAACAACTCCAACTAAGCCCGGCCAACTAAATAGAATCATTAAACATAATAACCAAGTAAAGGTCGGTTCCACAAAGCTAGCTAAAATAATTAACATAAACAGCATCGGTAAACCTTCCCATATCTCTAGCACTCGTTGTCCAAACAGATCGATTTTACCGCCGTAATAGCCTTGTATTGCACCTACAATCACCCCTATTACAGAACTTATTATGGTTAGGGTTAAAGAGAATAGAACAGAGGTTCTAAATCCATAAACTAAGCGTGCAAGTAGATCTCGTCCTTGATCATCGGTCCCTAAATAGTTAACACTGCTAGGCGGTGATGGTGCAGCTTCAGTTAATTCAAAGTTAATACTGTCAAAATGAAATGGAACTAATGGTTTCATGATCCAGCCATGCTTCTCAATTTGCTGAATCATATAGGGGTCACGAAAATCAGTAGTAATATCAAAGTCTCCACCTAGTTTATTTTCAGGGATGTCTTCAATAATTGGGAAATACCAATTCGACTGATAAGAGATCATTATCGGTTTATCATTGATCCATACTTCTGCAATTAAACTCATAAAAAATAGAAAAGAAAAAATCCATAACGACCAGTAACCGCGTTTGTTACTTTTAAATTGCAACCAACGACTAGCATTGACAGGATTACTACGCATGTTCTCCCAGGTATTTAATAAGGAGCTATTAGATAAGGACATATTAGCGCTCCTCAAATGTAATACGTGGATCAATTAATGTGTAGGTAATATCACTGATCAATTTCAGTACTAACCCTACTAACGTAAAGATATATAAAGAACCAAATATAACCGGGTAATCTCGACTAATTACCGATTCAAAACTTAGCAGTCCTAAACCATCTAGAGAGAAAATAACTTCAATTAACATTGAGCCAGTAAAGAAGATACCAATTAATGCAGACGGTAATCCCGCTAATACCAATAACATCGCATTTCTAAATACATGACCATATAGCACTCTATTTTTAGTACAGCCTTTAGATCTTGCAGTGATCACGTATTGCTTATGAATTTCATCCAGAAAAGAGTTTTTAGTCAGCATTGTTAAAGTAGCAAAACTCGCTAAAACAGAGGCAAAAATAGGTAGAGATAGATGCCAAAAGTAATCTTTTATTTTAGCCAATAGTGATAGTTCATCAAAATTATCAGAGGTCAAACCGCGCAAAGGGAACAGGTCATAATAAGAGCCACCTGCAAATATCACTATCAGCATAATAGCCACAATAAATGCTGGAATAGCATAAGCAATGGTAACCACAGTGCTAGTCCAAATATCGAAGTAACTGCCATGAGCAGTCGCCTTTTTTATACCGAGTGGTATTGAAATAAGATAAGCAAGCAGAGTAGTCCAGAGCCCTAAAGATATCGAGACCGGCATTTTTGATAAAATCAAATCAGTCACCTTCTGATTTCGATAGAAGCTTTCACCAAAATCAAATCTTGCATATTTCCATAACATGACAAAATAACGCTCCCAAATTGGACGGTCAAATCCATACAACTTTTCAAGTGCAGCGATATATTCAGGGTCAACACCTTGAGAACCCCGATATTGGCTAGTTCCGCCACTTTTTTGCGTGATCTCACTATTAGTGCCTGCTGCAATCCGACTGGTAGTACCACCATCTATTCCTTGATACTTAGCTAGAGCTTGTTCTACCGGTCCACCAGGGGCAACTTGGACAATAAAAAAGTTAATCGTCATTATCCCTAACAAGGTAGGGATAATAAGTAACAAACGCCTTAATATATAACTATTCATTATTACGATTCGTCCTTCACATCTGCAAGTTCACTAAGCCACCAAGTTGATAGACCTAACTCATAGATAGGTGCAATTTTAGGGCGAGAAAATTTATTCCAATAAGCAATACGGTAAGAAGGCAGATACCATTGAGGAATGACCATATGTTGGGTCAGTAATACGCGATCTAATGCATTACTTGCGTTAACCAGATCTTGACGTGTATCCGCCATAATTAATTTAGTCACTAGCTCATCAATAACAGGCATACATATACCCGCCCAATTCGATGTACCAACTTCCATACGACTATCACATCCCCAATACCCCATTTGCTCATTACCCGGAGAAATTGATTGCCCTTTACGTAAAGAAACCAAATCAAAATCAAAGTTATTCAAGCGATTAACAAACTGTGAAACATCTACTAAACGAATCGTGGTTTTAATCCCGATACGTTGTAAATTAAGGCGAAATGGGTGCACGACACGTTCAAAATCTTTACTATAAAGTAAAAATTCAAAGCTTAGCTGCTTGCCATTTTCATCCTGCATTTTGCTATCTTTTAATTCATAACCAGCTAATTCTAATAACTTTACTGCTTCACGCATTTGCTCTCGAACATTGCCGTCGGCATTGGTTTGTGAAAACTCGATAGGATCAAAAACAGATGCTGGTAACTGATCTTTATAAGGTAATAAAAGTGTTCTCTCAGCTTCGGATATGTTTTTATTGGTAGCAAGTTCAGAGCCTGAAAAAAAACTATTAATTCGGAAATATGCGCCATAAAAAAGCGTTTTATTAGCCCATTCAAAATCGAATAATAAACTAATTGCATTGCGCACATTAGGATCTTTAAATTTATCTTTACGTAAATTAAACCAAAACCCCTGCATACCTTGAGGGTTTTTATCATCGATTGTATTGGTAACAATCTTACCGGAATCAAAGTTATCCCCTTTATAAGCGGTTGACCAACGCTTTGAAGAACTCTCTAAACGATAATCAAATGAACCCGATTTGAAAGCTTCAAAAGCCACACCGTCATCTCTATAATAATCGAAGATCATAAAATCAAAGTTATGGCGACCTTTATTAACCGGTAAGTCTTTTGCCCAGTAATCTTTAACACGTTGATAAGTAATTCTTTTAGCAGGATCAAAACTTTCTATTTGATACGCACTTGAACCTAAAGGAAGGGTTAAACTGGCAGTAGAGAACTCTTTATCTTCCCAGTAATGCTCAGGGAAAATAGGAATTTGTCCAATGATTAAGGGTAATTCTCGATTACCGACTTCTTTAAAATAAAAGGTCACTTGCAGATCATCCTCTACAACCACTTTTTCAACACCTGCATAATATGAACGATAATGCGGCGCGCCTTTTTCCATCAATAATTCAAAACTGAATTTCACATCATGGGCTTGAATGCTTTCACCATCATGAAAACGCGCTTTATCATTAATCAAAAAACTAACGGAGGCGAAGTCTTCAGCAACCTTTACTTTCTCAGCAACTAAACCATATCCCGTAAAAGGTTCATCACTTGATTGCTTAAGTAAAGTGTCATATATCATATATATGCCATTGGCAGGATTACCTTTAACAATAAAAGGATTTAATGAATCAAAGCTACCGATAGAAGCTTGTTTAAAAGTACCTCCTTTAGGAGCATCAGGTTTGGAATACTCAAAATGAGTAAAATCTTCCGAATATTTGAAATCACCATACATGCTTAAAGCATGCTGCCAGTTTCCTGCAGACGCAAAAAAACTAATGCTACAAAAATAGCTAAATAGGAAAACGTGTATAAACTTATATATAGAGGTTCGAGACATATAGCACATCAACTTTAATCTAGAAGAACAGGAAAAATACCAAAAGTAACAATAGCATAAGCGAAAATAGAATTTTTAACTAGGAGGGTATAAATAAAAAGTAGATGTACTTGTTTCAAGTTACCTTAAGATTTTTACATAAACAAGAAATTATTTTTACGATTAATAAAAAATATGGATAGATCAAATATTAATTTACTAGATGGCAAAAGCCAAAGAAACGAGAGGATAATCACAACCTAGAAACACAAAAAAGCATAATCTATATCTAAGCACAATAAGTGTATAACAAAGAGGTGTCTTATATGAGAATTGAAATTACAAGTAAACAAATTGCTATTACTGACACAATGCGTACAAAAATAGAGGAACGTTTCGAAAAATTAGAAAAACTGCAGATTCCCCTAATCAAACCCCACTGCATAATTACAAAAGAGCCTAAAGGCGTAAAAATTGAAGCTACAATTGGTGTTCCTAATGGTAAGGTTTTCGCTCATGCTGAACATGATGACCTCTACGCTGCCATTGGTCAATTATTCCAAAAAATCGAACGACAGTTGAATAAACATCTTCATAAATCAGAAGCTGACCGCTCTAAGAAAAACGGAAAAGACATGTGCCGCAATGGCGAAATTTCAGGACAACCTATTGAAGAGCCTGAAGTTGAAATCGAATCAGATGCTGAAATTAAATTAAATAAAGAATTCGCTGCATAATTACAATGAGCTTATACAAAAGGCGGTTAAGGACCGCCTTTTGTTTTAACAACTACTTATCTTCATAATGTCTATTATCATGAGCCTGTTGTAATAACGCTCTACTCTCATCTAAAAATAGTTTCGAATAATCTCCCATCCAATCAGTCACTGATTCAAAACGTTTGATAAATTCAGCTCTATCTGTATTCTCTAGCATCTCAATCGCATCTGCAAAATGCTGATGGTAGCGCTTAATCATAGTTAAATTATTTTTCTGAGATAAAATAATATCCGCATATAAAGACGGCTCTTGAGCAAATAATCGCCCGACCATAGCAAGCTCTAAACGATATATTGGAGAGCTTAAATCGAGTAACTGCTCTAGATCTGTATCTACTTCTTTTAAATGTAATCCATAAACAAAACTAGTGAAATGACGTAGCGCTTGAATCAATGTCATCGACTCATCATGAACAATAGGCTTCACTTGGTAAAGGTGAGCTCCCCAAATCTTCATTTGATCGATCAACCATTTATATTTGTCTTCATCACGACCATCACAGTAAGCAATAACTTGCTTAGCAAAGCTCGGAATATCTGGTCCAAACATAGGGTGTAATCCAACAACGGGACCTTTATGAACAGACATCATTGCTTCTAACGGACTATTTTTAATACTGGTAATATCCGCTAAAATACAATCATCGGGCAGAAAAGTTAATTGCTTAATCACCGAATCAGTAACATCTATAGGTGAACCTACGATCACAAGGCCCGCTTTACTACAGATTTCTTCAGCTTGATCCCAGTTAGCACGACCTAGAATATCTACGTCATAACCTGACAGTCTAAACATTTCAACGAAACGTTGACCTAATAAACCATTACCACCAATAATGACAATCCGCTTCATATCAGGGTTCA
>JBALXF010000140.1:0-1531 GCA_036961085.1 Psychromonas sp. | reverse complement strand
CTAGCCAACATAGATGCTTCACGCTCTGGTACATAGATAGGTAAACCATGCTTAGTTTTTACTTCACCAACTTCGCCAACCAGACGTAGTCGTTCAGCGAGCAAGTCGATTAATTGCTGGTCAACAGCATCAATTTTATCTCTCAATTTACTTAACGGCATAAGTCCCTTATTATCTTGTTTTTAAAACATCTTTTAATAAATTAACGGCATCAGCAAGTAAGTTAACTGTTGTATCCCAATTAATACAAGCATCCGTTACTGATACACCATATTTTAGAGATTTTTTGCCAACAGTAGTTGCTTGATTTCCTTCATTGATATTACTTTCTAACATAATACCAATAATAGATGTGTTACCTTCAATAACCTGATGGAATACATCTTTAGCTACTAATGGTTGTAACGTATGGTTTTTGTTAGAATTTTCATGGCTACAATCAACAATAAGAATTTTTTCTACATTCACTTTATCTAGCGCTTGTTCCGCTAAAGCAACATTCAAAGAATCATAGTTTGGTTTTCCACCACCACCACGCAGAATAACGTGTCCATCTTGGTTACCAGCAGTTTGTAGAAGAGCACTTTGCCCTTGTTGGTTAATACCCATAAAACGATGAGGTGAAGAAGCTGATTGCATTGCATTTACAGCTGTAGATAAACTACCATCAGTACCGTTCTTAAAACCAACAGGCATAGATAAACCACTTGCCATTTCTCTATGTGTTTGAGATTCAGTAGTTCGAGCACCAATAGCTGCCCAACTAAATAAGTCACCTATATACTGAGGGCTTATAGGATCAAGTGCTTCTGTTGCAATTGGTAGTCCCAATTCAGAAATCCATAAAAGCAATTCACGAGCTTGTTTTAAACCTGTCTCGATATCAAAAGAATCGTCCATATGCGGGTCGTTAATTAAACCTTTCCAGCCAACTGTTGTTCTCGGTTTCTCAAAATAAACTCGCATTACAATATACAAGGTATCTTTATATTGCTCATGAAGTTTTTTTAATTTAAGTGCATAGTCTTTTGCCGCTTCTATGTCATGAATAGAGCAAGGGCCACAGATCACTAAAAAACGTGGATCCTTTTTATGCACAATATTAGATACCGTATCACGAGATTCTGCTATAAATTTATAAACATCATTCGAAGCTGGCAATAACGTTTTAAGTTCTGCAGGGGTAATTAGCACTGTTTCTGATTGAATATGTATATTTTCATTTTGCTGGGAAGTCATTCTCTATTTACTCGCATTTTATATGTAATTACATCATATCATAGCGAAAAAATAGATCATGTGAATAAAGAATTGAACACTTAAATTTAATAATAAAAATTACTTAAATCAAATAATCTCTGCTGAAGTTAGTCTACAGAGATTATTCTGTATTTAATTGCTTGTTTTTCGCGACATTCTGGCGATAGAACAGTCTTCACAAAGCTCCTCCGATCGTAAACATCGCTGTCGCGACACTCACCTACAACTCGATAGTAGGTCATCACGTCAAAGCATTAATAACGAAAAACCC
>JBALXF010000013.1:0-17278 GCA_036961085.1 Psychromonas sp. | reverse complement strand
ACGCCGTCATATGAAACATCTAAGGCATCCTATTATTGGTGATACCTCCCACGGAGATGGCCATCATAATATTATGTTCCGAGAGAATTTTGCTAATACTCGCTTGTTGTTACATGCTGCATATTTATCATTCAAACACCCGCAAACGGAGCAGTTGATTGAAATTAATGCAACAATAGATGATCTGTTTAGCGGTATTTTAAAAGCAATTAATTTGGAGTTGCATGATGCATAAAAGAATTAACCAGATACTGATTGTTGTATTGGTCATATTATTGGGTGTTTATTTTTTTAAAAAACAATTAAACACAGCAGAAAAGTGCGCCAAAGCGGCTGGTATTTGGAATGAATCAGAGGAAATTTGTGAGCCATCATTAGAGCAAGCTATCTATCAAAACCTGTCGACAGGCTCGGTGCTGGTCATGGACTATCCGGAATCTGATAAGCAATTTGCCCTGGATAAAACAGAAAAAATAGACAATAACTTTTATTTACGAGGCCACTATGAAGCACTGCTAGAAGAAGCGGTTGATGATAAAGAAGCGGTTTACGATAGAGCATCTGTGTATCTGAATATGACTAAAATGCAGTTATTAAGCCAATATCAAGACACTGAACTGCAAAGCAATGTGGTCTATTTTATCGCTCCCTTTGTTACCCAAACAGCAGGCAGTGGCGTGTATGTTTATGTTGGTTTATTTTCTTATGATCAGCTGTTGAAAAGTAGTGAGCATTTAGACTCAGTGTTATTGGGCGATCGTGTTCATGATTATAAAATTAATCTGTTAGATAAGTTAATTCGAGTCGATTTCTTAGATTATGCAGCAGGTCAGGCATTTACTGATTTTCCAACTGAACCGGTAGAGATGTCACTGCAATTGCTCAATTTAAACGATGCCAATAAACAAGTTGAATTTAAACAAATTGAGCGAATGCATTCAAGCTGGGATAAAGACCAAGATGGTATTAACGATTGTGAATCAGATGGCAGTTGTGACCATACTAGCGATTACTCGAAAGCACGCGCTGAATAGGTTTTAATCTTACCGTGATTGATACACAAACATGGGCGCTGATTGCCGATACTTATACTCCCGTATTGGTTTTCATGGTGCTCTATTACCTTAAAAAATCTAATAAAGTTATACAAAAACAACAAGCTATTGCCTTAATAAAGGCAATAGCTGTGGTTTATTTGCTAATGTTTATTGATAACTACTTTTCTATTTGGTTGTCTATGGGCATGGACTACAGCACCCATACTGCGATTGCATTGGTGTTTGTTGTGGTACTGAGTTACCGCTCGTTATTACACTTAATCATTGCTAGCTTGTCGTTAGTCTTATATGGCCTATTAATGCGTTACTTAAATTATCACAGCATCGCTGATGTAGTGAGCACCATCGTGGTGTTATTGCCGATCTTTATTCTGTTTAATAGAAAAGGACAGTAAATGCATTCAATTATTTTTTATGTACCAGAATCGCATCTTGAAAGTGTAAAAACAGCGATGTTTACAGCGGGCGCAGGAAAAATTGGTCATTATGACAGTTGTGCTTGGCAATGCCTTGGACAAGGCCAATTTCGACCGCTTGCACAAAGCAATGCTTTTATTGGTAGTGTCGATCAGGTTGAAATAATCGCGGAATATCGTGTTGAGTTAGTGTGTGAAGATGCGCTAATTAAAGCGGTTATAGAGGCATTAATCGAGGCTCATCCATTTGAAACTCCTGCCTATAGCATATTAGAGATGAAAACACTGGCAGACTTCTAAGTCGTCTTTCGCAGTGTTTCCTATCTTATTGTGTCGCTAATATATCCGCTACGGCTTAGCTAATCTCGGTACAGGGAGCTTGTGTTTTAATAAATCCGATGCACTTTTCATCTAAAGTGGCCTTGGATAAATAGTTTTGACCACCATTATTTAAGGCCAACATCAAGCCGTCTGGCGTCTCAATTACCTGCTTAACATCTGACCATAAAAGCTGATTATTATTATATAAGCTTTCTATTTTCACACCTTTATCATCAATATTTAAAGTAATAGTGTTATTCGAGTTACGACTCCACATCTGTCTGGTTAACCACCAAGCTCGGCGATAACGAAAACTAAAATATTCTAAAAATGCCAATGCAATCAGAAAAAATCCTAAGGTTTTTTGTTGCTGTGCAAACACCAAAACCACTAGGCCGACTATCACTAGAGCGGCCATAAATTTATATCTAGGTGTGCGTTTTTCTTTTAATAATTCAGATTGATCAAAACACTCTGCAAAATGCTCTTTATTGAGCACAAATTCCGATTGGAATAACATTATTATCGCCTTTATAAAATAATTACCGGATGATTATATAAGATATTTTTCAGTGAAGTATCAAATGATTTACCTATTAATCAGCATCTATATTCATAAAAGCAAAAACCGAGAAACAAATTTATAGAATAGTTTGTTCTTAAATAGCTGATTTCACTCTCTGTTATTAGTTGAATGAAATGTTAATATGAGAAATAGGCTAGAACAATAATCTCTTACTTGTGGAAATTAATATGAAAAAAGAAACTCAGATCGTGACCCTTGGTCGTGATAAAAAATGGACGAAAGGCGTTATTAATCCACCAGTGGTACGTGCTTCAACAATGTTATTTGACACGATAGAAGAGATGCATTTCGCGGCTAAAAATAAAACCAAAGGTGAAATGTTTTATGGTCGTCGTGGTGGTCCTACGCACTTTGCTTTTCAGGCTGCTATTGCTGAATTAGAAGGCGGAGTTGCAACTGCATTATATCCATCGGGGGCTGCTGCAATCAGCGCTTCATTGATGTCTTTTTTAAAAGCAGGCGACCATCTATTAATGGTCGATAATGCTTATGAACCAACACGAGCATTGTGTGATGGGTTATTAGCCGGTTTTGGTATTGAAACGACTTATTATGATCCACTTGTTGGTGCCGGCATTGTCGATTTAATCCAACCTAATACCAAAGTATTATTTTTAGAGTCACCGGGCTCTCTTACCATGGAGATTCAAGATGTACCGACATTAAGTCGTATCGCACATCAATATGATATGGTGGTTATGCTTGATAACACTTGGGCTTCTCCAATTAATTCTCGTCCTTTTGAGATGGGCGTTGATATCTCGATTCAAGCTGCAACCAAATATATTGTTGGTCATTCAGATGTGATGATGGGAACCGCAACATCGAATGCTGAGCATTGGGATCAATTACGCGAGCATAGTTATTTAATGGGCTACTGCACTTCACCTGATGATGTTTATTTAGCAAGTCGTGGTTTGCGTACTTTAGGTGTTCGTCTAGCACAGCATGAACGTAACGCCTTAAAAGTGGCTAACTGGTTAGAAACCCGCCCTGAAGTTGACCATTTACGTCATCCTGCCTTTGAGAGTTGTCCTGGGCATGAGTTCTTCAAACGTGACTTTAGTGCTTCTAACGGTTTATTCTCATTTGTATTAAAAGAAGGTAATGTTAAGTCTTTGACTGCCTTGGTTGAAAATATGTCTTATTTCAAAATGGGTTTCTCATGGGGCGGCTTTGAAAGTCTAATCTTGAGTGTTTCAGGTATTAACAATATCCGAACCGCAACTAAATGGGATAGCAGTAAACCATTAATTAGATTGCATGTAGGCTTGGAAAATCCGGATGATTTAATTGCAGATCTTGAAGCGGGTTTTGAGCGAATGAATCAAGCATTAGCAAAATAAAAAGTTAACCTTGAGAGTTAATTCAACCGTAACTAAAAAGGGCATCTTAATGATGCCCTTTTTTTTGACTTTTTATTATTGAACTTATATTACTGAACCTTTTATTATTGAACTTCACTAATTAAATGAATTAGCTTATTGTTCGAAAGCTGCATTTCGTCAATCGGCTCTAACTTATTAAAACTAATTATTTGACGTAAGCCCTTGATATAGTCATCACCACGCTCTGAATATCGACCCAAGGTGCCAGCTAGTTCGTAACCTGTGATTGCTGAATTATCTGCGTGCATTTCAGTACGAAGAATACGTAATTTATTATAAGCTTTATTGGTATTTAGATTCAGCATGTAAGCTTCAACTGAAGCGAGTGGGCTATCAAATCGTGCCACACCGTAATTACCTAGCTCTTGGCGTTGCTGTAGCGGCTTCATGCCATTACCGCTGAAATCCCATTGACCAAAGAAGGCATTCCCTTCTGAGGCAAAACGTGACGTTCCCCAACCACTTTCTTCAGTGGTTTGAGCAAGTGCAAGTGACGGCGGTAAGATATCAACACGGGTCAATAGCGTCTGTCGTTTTTCTTCAGTTATTGTTGTTTTAGCATCGCTTATCACTTTATATTTAACTGCGATATCGATTAACTCTTGAGAATCTAAAGCTGAACTTTTAACTGTCTCACGGTCGCGTAAGATATTTTCATTTGAAATTAAAATCAAAGGCGTCATTAAACGAAAGAAAGTAGATTTCTTGGTTTCAACGGGGAGTTCATTCGAATTTTTAGCCCAATTATCACTAAGGCTTTTGAAGGTAATACGTGGAATGCTGTTACCTGCTTTATTCCAAGTCTCTTCGCTATATTGTAGCTTATCGAATAATGCATTTAAGTCATCTAGTGAACCAATGTTAACAGCCATTGGTTGTGCCATCAGTTGTTCACTGTTGCTGGTTGTCGAATTAATATTAATGGTTTCAGAACAGGAGGTAAGTAATAAAGTAGCAGCAATTGCTAATGCGATACTAGGACGAGATAGGTACTTGTTCACAAGATTATTCCTAAGGAAATAGTTGTTATTAATGTTGCTTAATCCGTTAAACAGTTCGATTTTTTTTGTTTTTATTGTTACTTTTTTTTATTGTTATTGAGCGTATTCCATACGGGCAATATACTAACAGGTTTATTCTCTATAAGGTGATGTTTTTAGACTAATTTATAGACTTTAATCCACTGTTTTACTTTTCAGCTGTTGAATTAATAATCCACTGATTATAAATACTAAACCGATAATCGTAGCCGGGAAGATTGGCTCGTCAATAATGATATTTAATAGCAATAATGAAACAAATGGAGAGATAAAAATTAGGTTGCTAATTTTCGATGTGTTTTCTGCATAACGCAGTGCGGTTAACCAAGCAACAAAAGCAAATCCCATTTCAAATAAACCGATATAAATAGCCCCCAACCAACCTTGCCAGTTGGGCATATTAAAATCGCTTAGTATCGGTGTTGCTATGATGATTACCGGTAAACCTATTAAAAAACCTAATAATAATGAAACAATCGGGTCGCCACTATTTTTCGCATTTATGATCCAGTACATTGCCCAAAGTAAGGTACTGAGTAACGCCAGAAAAACACCTAACGGGCTAGTGAAATCTAATGCAAGTAGGTTCCCTTTTGTGGCAATGATTAAGGCGCCAGTGTAAGCAAGTACAATCGCAATAATATCTTTTTTACTAAGCTTTTGACCCAGAAAAGGCACTGCTAAAATGCTCAGGGTAATTGCCCAAGTATAATTTAAAGATTGCGCCTGTTGTGCGGGCAAAAGGTCATAAGCTTGGAATAATATGAGGTAATAAAAAAAAGGGTTGATTAAACCGAGTATTAAATAATAAAAAGGGCGTTTTACAAAATATTCCTTTAATAAGTGCAGTGTTTTCTGTTGATAACAGATGCAGCTTAAGGCAAAAATAGTGGTGCAGGTTGCCACTAACAACATTTGTATTGGAGAAAAATATTCTAAGGTTACTTTAAATGCTGTCGCTACCGTTGACCACATAGCAACGGCTATTAAGGCAAAAATCGTCGCTTTTTTTTGGTTTTTGATCATCAGTTAACCCTAAAAATATAAAACGCCTTTATTTTTCTAATCGATAAATAAAGGCGTTATTGATAAACCATTTACTGTTGGGTTTTACGTAGACTAATAATAAGTACGGCAACAATGGCTAAAATAAAACAATACCAAGCATTAGCAATTGCTGCTATTGGTGAGATGCTAAATATTGATGCGACAAGCAATGTTTGTGCTCCGTAGGGGATAATACCCTGCACAATACAGGCGAAAATATCTAATAAACTAGCAGAACGTTTGGGACTGATGTCATGCTTCTGAGCAAGGTCTTTTGCAATATTACCGGTGACCACAATTGCAACGGTATTATTAGCGATACAAGCGTTGGTTAGTGATACTAAGCTGGCGATACCTAATTCCGAAACACGCTTATTTTTTTGCGCCGAGAATAGGGCAATGACCTTTTCAATTTTCAAACTAATGAAAGCTAAGCCACCTTGTTGTTGCATTAATGCCGCTAGGCCGCCGACCAACATAGACAGAATGAAAATTTCCTGCATATTTTTAAAGCCGTCAAATATATCATTAGCAAAGGTGGCAACTGGGTAATCCATTGTCATAAAACCAGTAAAACCAGCCAATAAGATGCCCACTGTTAATACCACAAATACGTTTAATCCCGATACCGCTAAAATCAAAATGCTTAAGTAGGGCAGTACTTTGAAAAACTCGATTTCCTGCGCTGCAAGCTCAACATGACCTTGGCTGATAAAGGTTAATATAAGTAAGGTAATAACAGCGGCAGGTAATGCAAAGATAAGGTTTTCTTTAAATTTATCTTTCATCTCACAGCCTTGAGTTCGGGTTGCTGCGATAGTGGTATCAGAGATAATAGATAAGTTATCACCAAATAAAGCACCGGAAACCACGGTACCTGCCATTAAAGCTAAATCGATATTAGCTTGTTCTGAAACCCCAAGTGCAATTGGTGCAACAGCTGCAATGGTGCCCATTGATGTGCCCATCGCGGTAGCAATAAAAGCTGCGATTAAAAAGAAGCCCGGTAATAGCAAACTAGAAGGGATCATTGATAAACCAAGGGCAACGGTTGCATCGACTCCACCCGTTGCTTTAGCAACTGCGGCAAATGCGCCTGCTAACAAGTAAATTAAGCACATCGCGATAATGTTGCTATGCCCAATACCAGCAATAAAAGTTTCAATGGCGTTGTTTAATTTTTGTTTAGATATTAGCAGCGCCAAAATAATAGCCGGCAAAATTGCGACGACACTAGGCAGTTGATAAAAGGCAAAGTCGACACCAATACTTTGGTAATAAACTCCCGCACCAATAAACAGTGATAAAAACACAAAAAGAGGGAAAAGTGCAATAAAAGAGGGTGATGTTTTTTGCTTCGTGGATTCTGAGTTATTCAAGGTGAGCCTCGTGTGCCATATTAAAATTAGCGCAGTCTATCCTTGTCTACACTGGGTGTTATACCCATGATACTTCAACATGCCTAACAAAGAATTTTGAAGTATCATAGGTTTATAATTAGCTCGGCATAGTACGTTAAATAGTTTCTAAATAGTAGGCTTGGTCGATCAATACTTTATAAAGAAGAGGCAATAAAGAAGGGAAATAAAAATTGGGATTTTTCAAAAAAATCGCTCAATATATTTTGACTTGATACCTTTTAAGCATCTTACAAATAGTATTGAGCGATCCGTTTTATTTATTGTTTCTATTTACTTTGCAAATTTAAAAGTAAACCTTAACCCAAGCTTGCTGCTTTTTGGTATGCAGGGCGCTGTTGTACCTTTTCAAGATAACTTAAGGTATTCACTTTATCTTCTAATAAACCAATGCTAGCTGCGATCTCTAACATAATGGTCATCATAATATCCGCACCGCCAAATTGCGCACCAGAAAAATAATCCTGTTTTGATAATACTGATTCAATATAGGTAAAATCAAGTGCGATCTCTTTACCGATGTAATGATCCATTGCCTGATCACCGTTGCGATCTTCCATGTTCATCATTATTTTAGCGATCACAGGTAATGCTAATGATCCTTCTGCAAAGTGTAACCATTCTAGATATTGATAATAGTCAGCACTTTTATGATCTGGGCGTAATCGCTGTAATACATCTTGATTTAAAATATACTCTACAACCGCACCTGATTCGCATAGGGTTAACTCGCCATCAACAATGATGGGAGCTTTGGCTAATGGATGAATCGCCTTTAAACTAGCAGGTGCTAACTGGGTTACCGGATCTCTGTCATGTTGCACCAGTTGATAGGGCATTTGCAGTTCTTCTAATAGCCATAAAACACGCTTAGATCGAGACTTATTTAAATGGTGTACTGTAATCATTAAAGGATCCCTATCTAGATTGCTTGTTGTAAGATCTCACGACTAACGTCTAAGGTTATACCTTGATCTTCGCCTAAAGCAACCATGCCATGTCGTTCTAACCTTGCCACAAGTGCATCAATATGAGAGGCATTTAGCTCAACATCTGATAAACGGATTGGCATGCCCATGGTTTGGAAGAAATCTTCAGTAAGTTGAATAGCTTGCTCAATTTTCTGCTCGTCACTGCCTTCATTTAGTTGCCAAACACGCTCAGCGTATTGTACTAATTTTCCATGTTTTTGTTGCTGACGTACTTTCATTACCGCAGGTAAAACAATAGAAAGTGTGCGAGCGTGGTCAATACCGTGCTCCGCCGTTAGTTCATGGCCAATCATATGAGTTGCCCAATCCTGTGGCATACCTGCGCCGATTAAGCCATTTAATGCCATGGTTGCAGACCACATGATATTAGCGCGTACGTCTAGATCATTTTTAGTTGTTTCTGCTAGTGCTTTTGGTCCTTCTTCGATCAAGGTTTGCAATAAACCTTCTGCAAAACGATCTTGTACTTTACCTTTCACATCATAGGTTAGGTATTGCTCGATCGTATGAATAAAGGCATCGACAACACCATTGCTGATCTGACGATCTGAAAGCGATAAAGTCACGCTAGGATCTAATACTGCAAATTGAGGACGCACCAAGGGATTCATAAATGGCAGTTTCTTACCATCGCGTGTTACCACTGCTGCTATATTGGTTTCTGAACCAGTCGCTGGTAAAGTTAATACCACTCCGATTGGCAATGCCGCTTCAATTTTTGCTTGTTTAGCAATAATATCCCAAGGATCGTCGCCTGAAAATAATGCGGCAGCAGCAATAAATTTACAGCCATCAGCAACCGAACCACCACCGACTGCCAAAATATAATTAAGCCCATGCTCTTAAATTATAGGCAATGCTTTCATAAGAGTGTCGTAACTTGGGTTAGGCTCAATACCTGAAAACTCAAACCAAGTGTGATCTTTTAATGCGTTAGCGACTTGATCGTAAACACCATTACCTTTAATTGAACCGCCACCATAAACAACCAATACTTTTGCATCGCTAGGTATTTCGCCTGTGATTGCGCTAATTTGCCCTTCACCAAAGTGAATACGAGTGTGATTTTCAAAACTAAAATTATTCATTTATATTTCCTATTAAGACTATTAGTCTCTATGCAGTAAGGTGTGCAAGCAGTTTTTGTGCAACCAGTTCAGAACTCGCCGGGTTTTGTCCTGAGATGATTAAACCATCTTGTACTGCAAAAGCATTCCAATCCGCAGTTTTTTGATAATCTGCACCGCGTTTAATTAATTCATCTTCTAATAAGAAAGGTACAACCTCTGTCAGTTGCACTGCATCTTCTTCACTATTGGTGAAGCCAGAAATCGCTTTACCTTTTACTACAAATTCGCCCGATGAATCTTTAACATCTAATAATACAGCTGTTGCATGGCAAACTGCTGCTACCGCTTTATCGGCTTGTAAAAATGATTCAATCAGTTTGATTGAATCTGCACTTTGGCTTAAGTCCCATAATGGACCATGCCCACCAGGGTAAAATACTGCATCAAAATCATCTTGTTTGACTGAAGATAAAGGCACTGTGTTAGCAAGTTGTTGTTGTACTTGCTCGTCACCATCAAAACGTACTGTCGCGTCAGTAACAAAGTCAGCTAATTTACTACTTGGGTCAATCGGAGGTTGTCCACCATTGGGTGAAGCTAAGGTGATTTCTAGTCCTGCATCTTGAAATACATAAAAGGGTGCTGCAAATTCTTCAATCCAGAAGCCCGTTTTTGCGCCTGTATTACCAAGCTCTGCATGCGACGTTAAAACCATTAATATTTTCTTAGTCATATTATTATTCCTTTCACTACGTTAATTATTGACTAAAATAGTATATGCCTCTGTCTATATTCATACAATGCAGATAAAACTGACTTCATTGTTAGAAAAATTGATACAATATATATGCCCATGTTACCTCAAAATACTTTGTCAGGCTCAAGCTCGTATATCAGAGCAAGGCGTAGTAAGAGGTAATTGTCATTCACTTTTCGAGTGCTACAACGCAGAGCTGGTTTACGAGCTGAAGCCCCGCAGGGCAAGGCAACTTACGCCAACCTGCGTTGTTATAAAATCTCTATGTAGAATATCTATACTTCAATTTTATGCCTAGCATCTCGGTACAATTTGCCTTGCTGGCTTTGTATTTCGAAGTATCATGGGTATACATGCCTAAATAAGTGAGTGCCTGATGGATATTTCTTTTGAACAGCTGAAAAGCATGGTGGTTTTTGCACAGGTAGTAGAGCAAGGGAGCTTAACTGCTGCTGCGAAACATATTGGATTATCGCGTGCAGTGGTGAGTTACCATATAAAAAAACTAGAAGCGCACTTAGGTATCAAGTTACTAAATCGCTCAACCCGCAGTATTGCTCTAACAGAGGCGGGCACACAGTATTACAAACGATGTCGTATTATCGCACAGCAAGCATCTGCCGCTAACCAACAAATAGAGAATTTAAAAAATGAACCTGTGGGTTTATTAAAAATCACCTGTCCTGTGAATGTCGGATTACAAACCATAGTGCCGGCATTAAATGAATTTCGTAACCTTTACCCCAAGATAAAGCTAGATGTGATGCTCAGTGATGAAGTAGTTAATATCATGAAAGAGGGGATTGATATTGCTATTCGAGGCGCGCCCTTAGCTGATTCAGGCTTACAAGCGAGTAAACTCTCAACCTTGCAAACTTGTTTATGTGGTTCGCCTGAGTATTTTAAAAAACACGGACGACCAAAAACGCCGACTGAATTGGCTGAACATGACTGGGTCATTTATAAACTGACCAGTGGAGTGTTAGATCTAAAAAAAGGTAATCGTTCATTTAGCGTTAAATTAAATGGCAGTATCACCACCAATAATGCCGCTGCTCGAACTGCATTTATTGAAGGCGGCCATGGTTTAGGACGAATTCCTACCTATGATGCTTGGCCGAAAATAAAAGCCGGCACATTAGAAATGATTTTGAGTGACTATAGATTGAATGATATTGATATTTATGGGGTATTTCTGCCCGGTGCAGCGAACTCTAAAAAGCTGAGGTTATTGATTGATTTTTTAAAAGAATATTTTATTAATCATGTATCGCCATAAAGCAGGTAAAAATAATTAATAAAATAGAAAATATGAAGAAAAAAAGGGGCAATCAAAGCCCCTTAACAATAGATATGCTCAACACTTAACTTTAGTCATGTGTCACTTTTAAATCATAGAAAGTAACTGTAGCACGTTCATCTGGAGCACCGCTTTTATTTACATGATATAGGCCCGCTTTAAAGAACATGTATTGGTCACCAGAATCATAATCACTATCTCTCATATCAACAACTTGAACTGCATCTTCTTTACCATCACGTCGTATTGTCACGGTTAATTCATTACCAACACTCTTAATTTGGTATCCCCATTTCTCACCTAGTTTAATGCCGTCTGTAGGCTCTACAACTTCACCGTCCTGTGTATAATAATCAGGAATACTTGTACCAATGAGTTGGTGTGTTGTTTCTTCTCCACCAATGGCTTCATGCACTAGCCATACTGAACCTAGTTCGTGATTTGGCATTTTACGGTAATAAAGTTTAGCAGGCTCATCATCATTTGCATGGATTTGACCAACAATCACTCGTCCCTGTTGCCAAATTTCACCACCAGTTGCGACTTCATCAACAGATAAAATGGCATCCATGGTTCCATCAACACCAGATGCGATTTCATGTGTAGACTCAGGTGAAGAACTAAACACCCAGTTATTTTTATTAATCGTTCTCTTTTCACCTGGACCATATGGTGCAATGCTGGTATCGCCACAACGGCCCATTTCATGTAACTCACTGCGTGTGTAAGTTGTATTCTTAGAGGTAGTTACACCTTGAACTGGAGAGCTAAAAACGACACCGTCTCCCTTTTCATTTACATAGAAATTTTCAGAATCAGTAAAGCCATCTGCAATGGCTTTCTCTTCGACAGTGGTAGCAAAACCATTACCAGCATCTACGGGTATAGATATTTTCCAACAAGATAAATCAAGCACTTCGGCAGGTGTTGCTTGTTGAGCAAAAACGGGAGTAGACAATAAACCGAAAATGACAGCAGAGATGATCGTTCTTTTCATAGAGAGGCCTTTTATTTTTAATAAATTAGTTAGCATCCATGCTTAATGTTTGTTACATCTGTATTGAACATTGAATGCTTTTTAGGCGCAAGTAACAGATTGACGAATTGTGATGTCAATCTTAATTTGTATTATTATAATATTGTGTGGCAGTAAGGGGGTGTCTAAATATTTTTAGATTGATCATGTCTCTCTACAAGACAGATGAAATAAGTAATTATGCTCGTTGCATCATTGCTCTTTTTACAATTAGGGTTAAACTGCTCCGAAAGCTAAAGTCGATGTTATATTAGTATCTAACAGAGTATTTAATACTGTAATTAATATTTTTTTTATGCGTAGCAAAATGTGAATAAATATTGCAATCATCACCAAGGATAGAGTGAATTAGCCTGTGTAATAAGTAAATAGCAAACCACTTATACCCTTGTCTAGTGCCTCTTATAATATTAAATGACCGATAAATTTAAATCCTCACAAATATTGATTTTGCCTGAGCATATGGACCAGCATGATCATGATTACAATCAGGTTGTGATAACCCTTACTGGACAAACGCAATTTGAAATTGAAGGTGCTGGCGATATAGTTCGTGCAGGTCAGGGCTGTTTAGTGACAGCAGATTCTCGCCATGCCTTTTCGGGTGTCGGTGAAAATAAAATATTGGTATTAAATATCCCCGTTGAAACTGCGCAAGATGAAGCAATAACAGATCAACCAAATGATGTCATTCAGCGTTCACAAAGCTTATTTTCACAATCACGCTACTTCCACCTTGATAGTGAAGCGCAGAGCTTGATCCGAGTGTTAACCAATGAAATGTCTGCACACCCCGAAGACCTGTTGTTAAGTAAAGCCTGCACTGATACATTAATGTGCGTATTACAACGCCATTTTCGCGCTTTCGGTACTGAGCGCTTTCGCACTCGTCTAAATATGGATGCGATTGACCAATATATTATTACCCATTGCAATAGCAAAATATCGGTCATGCAATTAGCCGGTTTAGTATTTCTAGGTGAAAGCCAATTTCATCTGTTATTCAAAGAGCAGACGGGTATGACTCCGCATCAGTACGTTTTAAAAAAACGTTTAGAAATGGCAAAAAAACTGATCTGCGACTCCCCATTAAGCTTGATACAGATTGCAGAGAACTGCGGATTTTCAAGTCAGAGTAGTTTTACCCAGGCTTTTTCAAATTTATATAATATCCCGCCTGCACGTTATAGAAGAAATAAGTTATAAAACTTGTTAGTTTGCTTTATCATTCGTTTCCTGTCGAGTAAGCCTCAGTCAAAAAGTCATAAAATAGACGAACTTAAAGCTGAATAATTTGTGTTTTTAGGTAATAATTTTGCTTCTATAAAAATACAGCCAATAATAACTATAAAAATAAGTGCATGAGCTCTCATCTCATGAAAAATCACCATGAATGTAAATAAATAAAAGTATAAATTTAAATTGTTCATAACTATCAGCGAAGCTTTGCAGACTATGGTGTGACAGCATTCATAACACATATAATTTAAGACATTAAAAACCATGAAATTTTTTGCATTAATTTTAACTTTATTTTCAATCTCCAATGTAGCTGCAATCGACCTTGTTAAGGTTAAGAAGTCAGAAAATAAAATGTACCTGTTAAAAAGAGGCCTAGTCGTCAAAGAGTACCATGTTGCCTTAGGTAAAAATCCCAAGGGGCATAAAGTACAAGAGGGTGATAAAAAAACACCGGAAGGGACGTACACCTTAGACTATAAAAAAGAAGACTCTTCTTTTTATAGAGCGATGCATATTAATTACCCAAACCAAACAGATGTTGCACACGCTGAAAGAAAAGGTGTTTCTGCTGGTGGTTTTATTATGGTTCACGGGCAAAAAAATAGTCGTAATTGGCATTCAACGAGAGCGCAACGTTTTAATTGGACCAATGGTTGTATTGCTTTGACTAATTCTGAAATGGATGAGTTTATGGATTTAGTACAGGAAGGGACGACGATTAATATTCAGTGGTAAAGCGTTATCCAGACTAGCTTTGTGGTTACCTTTGTTCGCAGTTATTTCGCTCTGACTGCGACTTTATATTCTAGTAACAACAAGACTAAGTAGGTAAAAGATAGCCGCATCAAAATGTATCTTATTCTCATTGCCGAATCACTTTTCCCCCTCAACGATACAAAACAATCTGCAAAATAAGCGGCATTTAATCTTAGTTGCAAAATATGAAGGAATTTTGGTGGGGTATAAGATCGGTTATGCGTTATCTGATACTGAGTTTTATAGTTGGCTTGGTGGTTTCAGTTGTGATTATCGTCGTCGAGGTGTCGCTGTAAAATTGAGAAATCATCAAGAAACTTTGGCATTAAAGTCAGGTTATTCTTCAATAAGCGTCAAATCGATGAATCGTTATCCCGCCATGTTGCAGTTACTTATATCAAGCGGTTGTCAAATTAATGGTTACGAAAATAATGGGAGTGTTGAGAACAGTAAGATACAGTTTCTTCAGCAACTGTCACCTAGTGCTTTTTAACTAATGGTTTTATATAAGTGACTGTTAAATAATAGGTAATTGATTGTTTTAATAAAGCATCTAAAGTGAAATATGGCCCAGGATTTAGGCGCAGGCCTTGTGCTTTATTCGAGGATAATAGCAAGACCTGATCCTATTTATGTAATTAATGCGCACAACCTTGTGAGCAACGTTTTTGTATAAATGTCTGTTTACCAGTGTCATGAAACACAGCTTGTTGCTGTAAGGTTTGTTGTGTTTGGAATGCTGAAACGGGTGATATAAATAGTGACATTGAAATAATCACCGCAGCAATAAGCGAGATTGATTTTTTCATTTTGCTACCTCCTTTTCAGTCCGTCCAAGGTGACGGATATATCATAGAAGACCGACATTGTTGCTAGATAATTTCAAACAGCTTGGCAAACAAGTAATATTTTTAGTATTAGCGGTTAATTTGCCAATAAAAATAGATCCGTATTTTATTAGCTGATTGTTGCCATTGTATTACATTAATTTTCTTTTTTTGTTTCATTTTATTTAGGTTTGATCTCCGTTGACGATTTCTGAAGGGAAGGTTAATTTAAATGAAATGATATGAAGTATAACTCTAATCTAAATGTAGTTTCTCTGTAATGTGTCATGTTCATGATGTCCCCAAATTTTTAAATTTAACCAACTGATAATTTTAAAGAGTTACTCATGTGAAACTTTGTAGAGTTTGAATGAATGGAAAACCTCGGCTAAAAAAACTAGTTGATGCTTAGTTGGCTTTACATATTGTTAGCAACTATATTGCTTCCTATAACTCAGAAGTAGCCTCAAGAGATAATTATGAAATTTGCGAAGTTTTGGAATGGCATTGAAGTTTCAGTAGATAAACGTTTTTTTGGTCGCTCTACTGTTTCTATCTGGGGAGCTTCAAATGATAGTGATGCTGAATCTAAGAGTAATGCGGAATCAAGAGTTAGAAAATTTAAGCAACTCATTGCTGCTGATAAAATAAGCCTTAAAGACTATGAGTACTGGAACGGTTATATAAGAGAAGAGATAGTCGAGGAAGTATTTTCTGCAGATGGACGAATACTAGCTGTGTTAACAAGAAATAGTTATGGTGCACTTGTTTTAAATACAGAATCCGTATTTTTTGGAGATATTGACGTAAACGATCGTGGTTTAATTTCTCGTATCCTAGAGAAATTCGGGAAGACTAGAAAAGATAAAACCTACTACATTAAACAAGTTGAAGATTTTCAAAAAGCCAATCCCACATACACCATCAAGGTATACGAAACATTTGCAGGCTTGAGAGTGGTTATAATAAATCACCTATTCGATAGTAATTCTTCTCTTGTGGATAAAATTTTTTCTTCCCTTGATAGCGACCCATTATATGTAATGTTATGTAAACATCAGTCTTGTTTTAGAGCAAGGCTGAGTCCTAAGCCTTGGCGAGTTGGTCTTAAGCGTCCTACCAGTCGTTTTCCTCGCAGTTTGAAACATGAGGAAATTGAATTTGAAAAATGGTTATATAACTACAAATCCGTATCGACAAATTTTGCTTCTGCGCAACTAATAATAGAATTTGGTAAAGATAAGCAGAACCCAGATGTCGAGCGTGTTCTCTCAATACATGATAAGTACTCCTGTCAAGCAGGTAGCAAATTAGCATAATGTTAACAAGTAAATTTAAGGAATATATTACTTTTTTTGTCGTAAATAGGCTCTATTTATCTAACATCTAATTTGTCTTGCTGACACTGAAATTAGACGTATTATGAGTCTATCAGTGCTTCCACAAAAATATGTTTAAGAGTTCATTAATGAAAAAGATGTTTACCTTGTTACGTGCCAATGGCCGCTCTTTAGGATTTGCAATTTGTTGTACCTTTCTCCCGTTGCTACTCAGCAGCACACTCGCTTATTTTGTGATTCAACATGAAATGTTACTGAGGAATCTAGATCCCATTGAATGGGCTATATTTTTCTTCGTAAGTATTTTTAGCATGGCTTTTGCGCTAACTCCGACTACCTTAATTGCTTTGATATGTAGTTATTTACTGGGTTGGCAGGCTTTACCTTATGTTGTGATCGCTTATTTACTTGCCTCGGTAGTTTGCTTTTATGTTGCACGCATCATGGATGCAGGAAAATTAATGAATAGCTTACAAGACCACCCAGAAGCACAGTTAGTTATCGAGCGTTTACAGCAGCAAGAGTTAACCTTAATTATATTCTCAAAATTAAGCCCAATTTTACCTTTTGCTATTAGTAATATTTTATTAGCGATTGCCGGTGCTCGATTGAAATATTTCATTATAGGCGCATTTATCGGTATGTTACCGCGTACCCTCGTAGTTTTTTGGGTTGGTATTCAAG
>JBALXF010000139.1:0-7386 GCA_036961085.1 Psychromonas sp. | reverse complement strand
CTAGGTAGTTCAAAGATTTACACTATTTGGCGTTTGATTTTACCAAGTGCGATGCCAGGTATTGTTACTGCAGTAATACTAAGTATTGGTCGTGTTATTGGTGAATCTGCTCCAGTATTCTTAACCGCTGGTATGGTCACAAAAATTCCAGATTCTGTATTGGAATCAGGTCGAACACTAACGGTACATTTATATAAACTTACCCAAGAGCTATTTACCCAACATGAATGGGATCAAGCCTACGCTACGGCAACTGTCTTGATTGTATTAGTTCTTATTTTAAATTTAATTACAAAAATTATTAGCGCGCGTTATAACAAAGCGTCACATTAAAGGTCAATATTATGAACAAGCTTGAAGTAAACAATTTAAATCTTTTTTATGGCGAAAACCACGCGTTAAAAGACATCTCTTTAAAAATTCCAGCGCGCCAAGTGACGGCACTAATTGGCCCATCTGGTTGTGGTAAATCAACGCTGCTAAGAACCTTAAATCGTATGAATGATTTAATTGCAGGCGTTACTATTACGGGTGACGTGAAATTTGAAGATAACGATATTTATCATGATATTGATGTCAAAAACTTAAGAATGCGTGTGGGTATGGTATTCCAAAAAGCGAATCCTTTTCCAATGAGCATTTATGAAAATGTTGCTTTTGGTCTTAGAGCGCAAGGCATGAAAGATAAAAAACAACTGAATAAAATTGTTGAGGAATCTTTACGCAGTGCAGCTCTATGGGATGAGGTTCATGACCGTTTAGACAGCCAAGCCTTTGGCCTTTCTGGTGGTCAGCAACAACGTTTATGTATTGCACGTACCATAGCAATGGAGCCTGAAGTTATCTTAATGGATGAACCGACCAGTGCGCTAGATCCTATTGCTACACATAAAATTGAAGAATTGATGGATGAACTTCGCAAGAAATTTACTATCGTGATAGTGACGCATTCAATGAACCAAGCTAAACGTATCTCTGATAAAACCGCGTTTTTCTGGATGGGTGAATTAGTTGAGCATGGCGACACATCACAAGTATTTAATCAGCCCATTGATAAACGAACTCAAGGCTACGTAAGTGGTGAGTTCGGCTAGATAAGCATTTTAATCAGGCCTATTTTTAAATAGGCCTGATTGTTTAATACGAATAAAGATTGTTGAATACTAATAAAGGTTACTTACCTAACAGTTGCTTACCATTAAAAATCCACTCTACGGAACAATTGCAGCTTCAGTAATAACTGTACTTTGTGCAATAACTTCTTTGAGTTGTGCTTTACCACTACTAGATACCATTAAGACAGCAATACCATTTTTTGTCAGTCTTTTCTCTAAGGAAATTGCTTTATCCTTAGGTGCAAAAAAAGCCTCAATACCATATTTCATTCTTAACTGTTCACCATTCTCATAGCGATGATTCTGTATACGCCCTTTTAAAAACACCCCCGTATCAGGTTTAGCTAAAGAAGCGCTTAAAAACTCATACAGGCCATTATCTGCTTTCTTTAAGTTAACATACACGACCTCCCCATTACGTAAACCTTTGCCTTCTTCTAGATGCTTAGAGGATATCGTTGATATATCATAACCAAGTCTTGCATAGTTTCCTCTAAACAGAGAACGCGGATCAACCGGCACCGTCTTTATCTTAATTTCTGTGCCAAACCATAACGGAGCGACTGAAATTAAATACATGCCAATCAAGACTAAAAACTGCAGTGATATTGCAAGGAACAAACCTATAATAATTGGCTTTTTCATGATTTTTCCTCCCGCAATTTTATCTGTTTCCAATACTTAGCGACACCAAGCAGTATCGTAGCAAACACCATAAACAGTAAAGCCCCTCCAATGTAATTACCGACTAAATCTACATAACGTAACATTGCCGTTAATAATATAGTCACAACCCCAACAAAGAAATAATGAGAAACGCTCTCCTGAATACCAGTGATGATAAGTCCAATTCCCCCAATAATAAGTGCGACATTACAAATTATTTGGAAGTAAACTGCTTGATTAATATCACCAGAACTAACCACGAACAGTAGCGTTAACAGGTACACAGTAATAAATATTGCAATCTGTTTAAGGCAATTAGTTTTAGCCACGGCTAATAAGGAAATAACAGAGAAGGCCAGCACTATAATTCCCATAGAGAATGAGTGCTCCCAGTTTGCTCGGATCAGAGATTTCCACGGTGCTTCAAAACTGAGAATAAACATGCAGATCAGGGTAAAGCGCAAGCTCCATAAGGCGAGCACTGAGGCGTAATCTTTCGCAGTAACAGAGTTTTTTAGCCTTAGCCAATGACTAAAAGCATAGATAAAAATAAACAAAGATACGCTAACCGCTATATGCTCGGCTTGTAATTTAAGATAGTGAGTATCCTGCCATAATTTCGCCAAACTATATTCCATCCAGATCCCTAGGCTGAAAATGATCAATAACAGCAGAAGTATGCTTTGCTTTCCTCTAATTAGAACCATCAGTGCAGAAATTATGAATAGCGGGAATAAAACAGGATAGAAGTCCATATTTACTTCCAATAGGAACCAAATATTAGCCAATATCATGGTTTGAAATGTGAGTGCTCTACTATTAGTCAATAAAGCAAAGGGTAAGCACCCAATCGCCCACCAGAACACCCCATCAGGCATATGCTCACCTAAATGATATATTTGAGAAATTAGAATGATAGATGCCCCAAAAAACATATTACCCAATAAAAAACCATTGATGGCACTACTCTGGTTACCTTTTAGATATTGACCAACAAAAACACCTTGAGTGGTGACAGTAATTGCAATTAGGCCAAACATTCTCAGTTCTCTAGGCAGTTGATCCCAATTTGCACTTATCAGCGTGATCAGGGCTAAACCAATGAAGAAGTAGCCTAAGCTGACAAGAACACGGTACCCAATGGAGATATTTTTTATATGGTGGTAGTCAACATTATATCGAGCACAGATGTTTTCGGCTTGCTCTTCGGTAATGATATTATCATCAACCCATTCTCCAGCCTCTCTGGCAATGTCATTTTTGAGTAAACGAATTAAGCGCATAGCAACTCCCTTTATTACATATCCGTGACTTTATGATGCGATTACTGCTGAGCAAAAATTGATGGTGAAATGCTGACGTTGCATTTCAAAGCATCTGGATATAAAGATAGTAAAGATAAATTGGATATTTAACCATTTAACCATTTAAACAGTCACCGTTTGATTTACAATGTTTTACTCTGGCTTTAGGTTAATTAACTGATAGTTTATTACCCGTTTTTATCTCTTCCATCACTACATAAGATCGACTTTCACTTACCGATGGTAAATTTAACAATGTATCCCCTAATAAATTACGATAGGCCTGCATATCAGAGACACGGGTTTTTAATAGGAAATCAAAATCCCCCGACACTAGGTGGCATTCTTGGATCACGCCAACATCGATCACAGCCTTAGAAAATCTCTCAAAAACATCGGGTGAAGTACGGGTTAATGTGATTTCTACAAACACAACTAAAGAAGCATCTAAAAATACGGGGTTAAGATTGGCGCAATAGCCCATAATAACTTTATCTTTCTCTAGCCTTTTAACCCTTTCTAAACAAGGTGTTGGGCTAAGACCCACACGTTTTGCTAAATCAACATTAGATAATTTTCCATTTTTCTGTAATTCGTTCAGTATGTTTCTATCTATACGGTCTAATTTTCTATCCATGATATTCTCACTGCCAGCATAAAACGCTATTTAACATTGTGTTAACAATATATTTGACTAAATTAAGCCTAATTACAGCACCTTAACCTGAAAATAACTAGCTATACTATTTGAAAATGTTATATCAATGTGATCACATTGATATTAAGGCAAGTGCGTACAAGTAATGGAGAGTATTGCAATGATAATTGGTGTTCCTAAAGAAATTAAAAACCACGAGTATCGTGTCGGTATGGTACCGGGTAGCGTTTTAGAATTAATACATAATGGTCACCAAGTATTTGTTGAGCACAATGCTGGTGTTGGAATTGGTTTTGACGATCAAGAATACATAAAAGTGGGTGCTGAGATCTTAGATACAGCCGCTGAAGTGTTTCTTAAAGCAGACATGATAGTGAAAGTTAAAGAGCCACAAGCTGTTGAACGTGCCATGTTACGTGAAGGACAAATCCTATTTACTTACCTGCATCTTGCCCCTGATCTTGCACAAACTGAAGATCTTATTAAATCAAAAGCAGTTTGTATTGCTTACGAAACAGTAACCGACGGTTTAGGCGGCCTTCCACTATTAGCGCCTATGTCAGAAGTTGCGGGACGTATGTCAATTCAAGCTGGCGCACAAGCCCTTGAAAAATCAAATGCTGGGCGCGGTATGTTATTAGGTGGAGTCCCAGGTGTTGAGCCTGCAAAAGTGGTTATCATTGGTGGTGGCATGGTAGGTAATAATGCTGCGCAGATGGCTGTTGGTATGGGTGCAAAGGTCATATTATTAGATCGTAACATTAATGTGTTACGTCGCCTTGATGCACAGTTTGGTAATAAAATACAAACGGCATACTCGACAGTTGATGCCCTAGAAAAACATGTTTTAGAAGCAGATTTAGTGATCGGTGGAGTATTAATTCCAGGTGCAGCAGCACCGAAACTGGTCACTGCTGAACATATCAAAAATATGAAACCCGGCTCAGCTATTGTCGATGTTGCCATTGACCAAGGTGGCTGTATTGAAACAAGTAAAGCAACAACCCATGATGATCCAACTTTCATCGTTGATGACGTAGTACATTATTGTGTTGCAAACATGCCGGGTGCTGTTCCACTTACTTCAACATTTGCGCTAAATAATGCCACACTACCTTTCATTATTAAATTAGCAAATCAAGGTTACAAACAAGCATTGCTAAGTGATCAGAATTTCTTAAATGGTTTAAATGTAATAAATGGTCAAGTTACTTGCCAAAGTGTCGCTGAAAACTTAGGTTTTGACTTCGTAGATCCAAAAGTTGCGTTAGCTTAATCAAAAGTTCACCCTCCATATTTACAAAAATTGATCTTAGGCGCAGTTATTTAACTGCGCCTTTTCATATCATTTTCAACCCGTTGAAAGTATTGTTGATCGGTCATAACTATTTCCACAAATCTTCTCTGTTTAAACAAGCTACTAGGCTATTCTCACACTATTGTTCAGATAGAATATTGCAAATTGAATACGTTATTATATAAGAGACATCATATATAACTTCCAGCTAACTTACCCTTTAGTTGCGCAACTTAATGACACCTCCTAATAGCATCATTTAATCATTAAACATAATTTATCTATTATTTTTCAGTTAGATAGCCTACTTAGTATATTAATAAAATACTCAATCGATAACCAACTATTCAATTAGTATAAAAATATCCTATTATTGAGGTGGTGGAATTTCATACAAGTTTTTGCGACATGACACTAAGCATTACAATGACTTAGCTGATAAAATTGCAATTGTTAACAGCATGTTAACTTTATCAATTTCTAACAAGGAGTTTTAAATGCAAAGTACACTTAAAAAAGGGATGATAGGCTTAGTATGCTTATTTTCTTTCAATGCAATAGCTGAAAACTACACCATTGGAACAGGCAGTCAAAGTGGCACATATTACCCTTTAGGGGGCATGCTTGCTAAAATTTGGAGTGAAAAAATTGATGATTTTGATATGCGAGCGGAAGTCACTGCAGCATCCGTAGAGAACACAATTAAAGTATCAACTAACAAACAACTTGCTGGTATTGCAATGGGTAACGTGGTTTTACAAGCCCATGAAGGTACTAAACCTTTCCCAAGAAAAATGGATGTTTCAGTGCTGTTTGCTCTGTATCCAAACGTGGTTCAATTTATTGTACCTGCTGATTCAGATATTAATTCTATTCAAGATCTAAAAGGTAAAAAGATCTCATTAGGTGCACTGGGTCTGGTACCCGTGTTAGCTCGACTAATATACTGGCTGCATTAGGCATTAATGAAGATGATATTGAAGCACAGTCTTTAAATTACACAGCAACAACCAACGCAATTGCGGCAGGACAAATTGATGCTGGTGCGATTGTCGGCAGTATTGGTGTTGGTGCAATTACTGAGTTAGCTTTCACCCATAACATTCGTATTTTATCTTTCACTGAAGAAGAGTTAAAAAAAGTTTCTGCTAGCAACCCTTCTTATCAGGCAATTAGTGTCGAAGCTGAGAGCTACAAAAACGTTAACGCATTTACAGCCCCTGCAGTGTGGAATGTATTAGTGGTTAATAAAAACTTAGATACTGATCTTGCTTATGAAATGACTAAGATTGCATTTGAGAATATGAAAGAAATCAATGATGTTATTGGGGTCACTAAATTCACCACACTTGAAAATATGGATAAGTTAAGTGGCATAGATTTACACCCTGGTTCATTAAAATATTTAAAAGAAAAGATGTAAAAACTACACATTATCAATGGAGAAAGTCATGAGCACGACGAACAACATGTGCAAATTGATTACGGATAAAGTGTTATTAATAGCCGCTGTTGCGGCTATTTCATTATCTGTATTTCAAATTTGGCAAGGGATTACCGCAGACCTATCAGCTCCCGTATTTAGACCCATACATTTAAGTTGGGTATTAATTTTAGTCTTTTTTACCATGCCAGTTACAAAATCTCAAGAATCTCCCTTTATTTACTTATCAGCAAGAGCAATAGATTTAGCTTGTATTATTGCTATTGCCTGGGCGTCATACCATATTGTTGCTTTTGATTATGATGATATTAGCTTTTTACTCGACGGCTTAACTTCATTGGATCAACTGTCAGGCTTGATTATTATTGTATTATTATTGGAGGCGACACGGCGAACCGTGGGTTTTGTTATGGTAATGATTGCAATGGTGTTTTTATCCTACGCAATATTTGGTGATGTTTTACCTAATAATATAGCCAGTAAAGGCTTTTCAATTGAAGAGATCGTCAGGTTTCACATATATTCCACCAATGGTATCTATGGTGCGCCCTTAGCAATTGCAGCTGGAGTGGTGTTTATATTTGTATTATTTGGTGCCTTTTTACAAGTGACAGGTGCAGGTAAATTCTTTATCGATGCTTCATTTTCAATCGCCGGGAAATATCGAGGTGGTCCAGCTAAAGCAAGTGTTCTTGCATCTGCCGCATTAGGATCTATTTCGGGATCGGCCATTGCAAATACGGTAACAACGGGTGCATTAACCATTCCGATGATGAAAAAACTCGGTTATAAACCAGAGCAAGCTGCGGGCATAGAAGCTGCTGCATCAACAGGTGGTCAAATCATGCCTCCTGTTATGGGTGCAGGCGCGTTTGTGATGGCACAGTTTACCGGCATTCCAT
>JBALXF010000138.1:0-7422 GCA_036961085.1 Psychromonas sp. | reverse complement strand
TCTTGGGCCATTAAAAATGTTGTTGTCATTAGCCCGGAAAGAGCCAATATAACTACCAGTAATTTATATTTAATCAAAAGTTAGATCCTTTGAATTTTTTGCACTATTGCCAATAAACCATTCGTACGAGATGGACTGAGGTGATTTAGTAAACCCAGTTTTTCAAATATTTGATCAATATTGATATCTCGGATTTGTTGCACTGTTTTTCCTTGATATATGATCATCAAGATCATCATTAAGCCTTTAACGACGCGAGTTTCACTGTCCATTTGAAAAAAGTAACAATCTTCTTTTTTCTCAATCAATAACCATGCAGCGCTTTCACAACCTTCTACCTTATTATGGTCTATCTTATCTTTATCGGACATTTTTATTAGTTTTTTTCCTAGCTGTATAATTAAGCGATATTGTTTATCCCAGCTTTTATTGTCTTCGAATTGGTTAATTAATTGATCTAAGCCTATTAATGTATCAGACATTATTTTTTACCTTGTTTATCTTTCATATAATAAGAAAACAATACTAATGCGCCACTACTGCCGGTCAATTCTGCACTGGTATTATTATCTTTTCCAACCCAAGTTGTGACCACTTGTTCATCATCAAAGCCAACAAACCAGCTATCCATTAGGTTATTTGTTGTGCCCGTTTTACCGTAAAATTTACCGCCCTTATTGCGCCAAACTAAACTGCGTGCGGTGCCCATGGTTGTGACTTTATGTAATGCCTGATTTAATTGCTCTACTGACTTCTCAGAAAAAACCCTTTTTCGCTGATCGGGACGTTGATATAACAATTCACCATCTTTTGCGGTGATTGAGCGGATAATCGTTAGTGGCTGATAAACGCCCTTCATGGTTACCGGCTGATACATCTGTGCAACTTGGTAAGGAGTTAACGCGACACTACCAAGCACCAGAGAAGGATAGGCTTTTATTTTTTCCGAAACGCCCATTTTATGTAAACCATCAATCACATTATTGAGGCCGATTTTCATTCCGAGATTAACCGTTGGGACATTCAATGAATAAACCAATGCATCTTCTAAGCTAACTTCACCACGAAACTTACGATCGTAATTTTTAGGCTTCCAGCGCTGACCTGAAGCATTTTTTAATACAATTTCTTTATCTTTTAATGGAGTCTGCAGATTCATTCCTTTGTCTAAAGCAGTTAAATAAACAGCGGGTTTAACCAAAGAGCCGATTGGTCTTTTGGCATCTAAGGCGCGATTAAAGCCACTGAACTTAACATCTCGACCAGAAACTAACGCATGAATTTCCGCGTATTTTCTATCACTAATTACCATCGCACCTTGTAAATCACTCTTGCCTTTTTTCTCAATACGCGCAATGCCATTTTTGACGGCTGATTCAGCATGTTTTTGTGCTAGTGGTGAAATCGATGTAAAAATATTCAAGCCACTATTTTTACGTATTTTAGGAGAAACCTTAGCTTGTAACTCGCGGTGCAGTAAGCTAACAAATGCAGGGTTTGCACGGTGATTTAAAGCACGCCTGTCACTTAAATTTAGGTTACCTTGCACAGCAAATTCGTAGTCAGCACTATTAATCAATTGATTCTCAACCATCATACGTAACACCATGTCCCGACGTGCTAACGCGCGCTCAGGGTTACGCCTCGGGTTATAGTAAGATGGCCCTTTAATAATCGCCACCAGCAGTGCAATTTGCTCAACTCGCAGTTCATTGATAGGCCTCGCAAAATAAAAATCACTTGCTAGCTCAATTCCATAAACACCTGAATTGCCATTTTGAGCTAAATACACTTCATTTAAATAGGCTTCTAATATTTTGTTTTTACTGTATTTATAATCAATTAATACAGCAATATAAGCTTCTTGGAACTTACGCCAGAAACTTCTATCTTGCGTTAAAAATAGGTTTTTAGCGAGTTGCTGAGTCAAGGTACTACCACCTTGCACTCGCTGCCCGGCCTGAAAATTAACAATAAATGCTCTTAAGATCGCCACCGGAGAGATCCCTTGGTGGTGATAAAAATTACGATCTTCCATTAATAATAAAGTTTCAATGAAAAGATCCGGGATTTCCTCAAAAGCAACAAACACACGATCTTCAACTTTATCTGAATGTAAACGCTCTAATAACAGAGGATCCAATCGTACCGAAGTGATCTTTCGGCTTTGATCATCAAGGATCGTAGAAATCGATCCTTGAGAAAAATCAACAGTGATCTTCTCAGCTGTTTCGAATTGACTTGGAAATTCAAAAGATCTTTTAAAAATAACAACGCGAGATCCATTAACAGAAAACTGGCCACTCATATTAACATTACGTACAGGACGGTAATTTAATAACCTAAGCTCTGCAATTAATGCTTGTTGAGTGACACTGCTCAAATGTGATAATAACAAGGGTCTGGCATACACTTGTGCAGGTAGTTTCCATGTTGCCCCATCTAGCTTTTTTTCAACTTTTGCATCGAAATAGATACCTGCAATCAACATTAAAGAAATAAAAGCGAGACCACCTTTCCAACATAAAGACCAAAGCGTGCTAATTACTAACTGTTTAAAAGTTCTTTTTGGTTTAGTTTTTGTTTTAGCTTTTGTTTTATTTACGGCTTTAGTTTTCTCTTTATTTTTATTTTTTGAAAACACTGTAAATATTGACTTAATTTTAGACATCCAATTTCCAATTAATGATTGTTAATATTTTTATTTATTCTGGTTTATGGTTTCGCTTGAATATGTTTTTTTGTGCGCTTAGTCGCGACGGCTTGCGAAGGATCGTCCGGCCAATAGTGTTTTGGATAACGGCCACGCATCTCTTTTTTAACTTGCTCATAAGATCCGCTCCAAAACGCCTTCAGGTCTTGGGTTAATTGCAACGGACGCATTGCTGGCGACAACAGCGCTAATTGTATATTAATGTACCCTAGAAATATGCTAGGTGTTTCTACTTGGCCAAATAATTCCTGCATTTTAACCGATAAAACGGGCACTTCATTTTCACGATAAGTTAATTTTATATTTGAGCCAGTAGGCACTACGACATGAGTTGGGAACAAACTATTTAATTGCTGCAAAGACGACCATGATAAACGGCTCAATAATGCGCCTTTAATATCTAAACGTTTAAGTTGCTCGGGTTTACTTACGCCATTTAAATAAGGTGCTAACCAATTAGCTAGATCATCTAATAATGCTTGCTCGCTAAAGTCAGGGATCTGTAAATCAAAGTCATATTTTTTTACTTGCTTAAAAGCATATTGCAGACGTATCAGTAGCTGTTTATTTTCATCGCTCCAAGTTAATGCTGATAGTCCAGCTTGTTCAAGCCCTGTCAAAACAGCCTGTTTCTTTTGCTCATTGCTCACATTAGACAAAGGTGACTTATTGATTAATAACTTACCCAGTAAATTACGTTTTTCTGCAACCAGTTTTTTATTAGATAGTTGCCAACAAAGGTATTCTTGCTCAGTAAAGTACTCAGGTAAATACTGTTGTAACATTTCAAGCGAAATCGCACAGGCCTTATAAATTAAACTATTACTGTTTTGCTCCGAAAATGCTAGATCAGCCACAACCAACATATTTTGGCCAATTAATGATGAGTTAAACTGCAACGATGCACCGATCCCGCCACTTAATAAATACTGACCCGCGCTAAGATCTCTTGCTTTTGCAATACGATCAGGGAAAGCGATCGCGAGTAGCAACCCACAGTATTCAAAAGGTAAGGACATAGAAGATCTTTTAACATTTAATTTTTTTAATAATATATGCATTTGTTGTTTATGGGCATAAGAAGGGTTTCTTAAGCAGGCCTCAAGATCATCAATCGTCCTTTCATTACTTTCAAGGATTGCAACTAATAAACAGGCGAGTTCAACTATGCCGGCAATTTCATATTGTCGCTGAAACGTCTTTGCATTTAAAAGAAGATGACCAAGACGAGGACTCACGCCAACACGAATAATTTCTTGCCCATGCTTTGTACAACGGCCATTGACATCAATAGCGGAAATTTCATTCAATAATGTTTTTGCACTTTCAATGTTACGAATCGGCGGTTGCGTAATAAAGGTCAACTGTTGTGGATCGTTTACCCCCCAATTTGCCATTTCTAATACTAATGAGCTTAAGTCACTACGGGTAATTTCGGCAGTCCCCTGCTTCGCTAAACGCTTCTCTGCAGACCATAGGCGATAACAAGTCCCAGCAGAGAGTCTTCCTGCACGTCCTGCTCTTTGTATTGCATTTGCCTCACTGATGGGTTGGCTTTGCAACTTACCGACGCCAGATTGCACCTGATAGCACATACTACGTTCAAAACCGGAATCAACTACGACAGAGATCCCCGCAATGGTTAAACTGGTTTCTGCAATATTAGTTGAAATAACAATTTTTCTTTCATTTGCAGCACAATCATTAATTGCTTTTTGTTGCTCATCGAGTGATAACGCACCGTATAAGGGAGCGATTACAACCTTTTCGTTAGTTTGTGAAAAATGTTGCTGCAACAATTGAGTACATTTTCTTATCTCTTTTATTCCAGCTACAAACACTAAAATATTGCCCGTTTGCTCTTGGTATGCCCGTTTAACTAATTTAAAAAGATCTACATTGAAGTTTTGTTTAGAAGTACTGCTCTGATAAATATAATCAATGGGAAAAGATCGCCCCTCACAGGAGATAAAGTCTGCATCACTTAACTGTTGTTGTAACACTTGATTATCTAATGTAGCAGACATAATTAACAACTTTAGGTCTTCACGTAAGCTAGCCTGTACGTCTAATACCAGCGCTAACCCTAAATCAGCTTGTAAATTACGTTCATGAAATTCATCAAAAATAATAAGGTCAATGCCGTTTAACTCCGGATCTTGCTGTATAAGTCGAGTTAATACTCCTTCAGTAACTATTTCAAGCTTGGTATCGTCACTCACTCTATTATCACCACGCATGCGATAACCCACTGTTTTTCCTACTTCTTCATTCAATAATGAAGACAGATAATGAGCAATATTTTTAGCCGCTAAACGACGAGGCTCCAACATAATTATCTTACCCGAAAACCATTTTTCACGAAGCATGAAAAAAGGAAGAAAAGTTGACTTCCCTGCTCCTGGTGGTGCTTGTAAGATAATTTGTGAGTTAACTGCTAAGCTTGATTGCAATTTCCTTACAACAGATTCAATAGGTAAAGAAAACAAATAATTCTCCAGTACAAAGAAGGCAAAGATTAAGTCTGTGCATTGATCGACATTTTTATGAATATTATATTAAAATATCTTCAATCCGAAAAATGCAAATTGACTATATATGATTAACTTGCTATAGATAGCCGCCGAAAATAAACAGAGACATTTTTAGCGTAACTAGCTCAGTAATATTAATAACATTTGCCACTGTGTTGATGCTAGCATTTTGCATGATCAATCACGCATCAATTAAAGGATAATTCTATGCCAATCGATAAAACAAAAAAAACATTAGGCATTTTAGCCATTGCCGGACTTGACCCTTATACGGAAAAACCTGGCGAAGAGTATATGGATCAGCCTCAGCTTGACCATTTTACAAAAATTCTTGACGCTTGGCGCAAACAATTACGTGAAGAAGTTGATCGTACTGTAGATCACATGAAAGACGAAGCAGCTAACTTTCCAGATCCAGTAGATCGCGCAACTCAAGAAGAAGAGTTCAGCTTAGAACTACGTGCTCGCGACCGTGAACGTCGTTTAATTAAAAAGATCTCTAAAACCTTAAAGAAAATCGAAGAAGATGATTTTGGTTTTTGTGAATCTTGTGGCATTGAAATCGGTATCCGCCGTTTAGAAGCCCGCCCAACAGCTGATTTATGTATCGACTGTAAAACACTAGCTGAAATTAAAGAAAAACAAATTGTTGGCTAATGCTTTTCATTGTTTAAAAACGGTTAGCCAAGTGCTAACCGTTTTTGTTTATGGATTTTATTTTGTCTAATCAAGTTCCTTACCGTGGTCGTTTCGCTCCTTCACCTTCAGGCTCTTTACATTTTGGTTCGCTGATAGCCGCCTTAGGGAGTTACCTACAGGCAAGAGCTCAACAAGGGTCATGGCAGGTACGAATCGATGATATCGATCCTCCAAGAGAAATACCGGGCGCAGCAGAAGATATTTTACAAACCTTGTTAGCCTATGGGCTTAAGTGGGACGGTGACGTAATTTATCAAAGTCAAAACAGTGCTAACTATGAAAAAGTATTAAATAGCTTAGCATCGCAGCAGCTTAGTTATGCCTGTGAATGCACACGTAAAATAATCAAAATGCAAGGTGGCTTATATTTAGGCACTTGTCGCGATAAACATCTGCCGATAGCGAATCATGCAATTCGTATTAACCTACAAAAGCTCAATTTACCCATTTTAGAATTTAATGATCGCCTGCAAGGATTAGAAGTGTTTGATCCGATTAGCGCCAATGAAGATTTCATTATTAAACGTAAAGATGGACTATATGCTTATAACTTAGCTGTTGTGCTTGATGATATAGAACAAGGTATTACCGAAGTAGTACGCGGAGTCGATTTATTGCCAACAACAGGTAAACAATTGACTTTATATCATTTACTCAATAAAAAACCGCCTAGCTACTTACACTTGCCAATCGCAGTGACATCGCCAGGAAAAAAACTTTCCAAGCAAAATCATGCACTAGCAATTAGTAAAAGCAATCCACGTCCAACATTGTTAGCCGCATTAAGCTTTCTTGGTCACCCGGCACCCGAAATTTTACACACCAAAGATTGTCAAAAAATCTTAACTTGGGCGATTAAAAATTGGTCAATAAAGAGAATTCCACAGCACCAGGAAATTCAAATTGAAAATTAATTTGTTTTTCAGCACTTGCGCACATAAAATAGGCGCTCATTTTGCCCAGTTAACTACATCACCGAGGACAAACTTATTAAACGTTTAAGTAAATTCGTTAAAAAAGTGTTTAAGAAAAAAACGAAAAAAGTGCAAGAACCAGCATTAGACATCTATAAAATCCCACGTTCTCAACACTCTATATCGCGTAAAGATATTGATGAGAATGCATTAAAGGTACTTTATCGTCTACATAATGCAGGCTTTCGAGCTTTACTCGTGGGCGGTGGTGTGCGTGATTTATTATTGGGTCTTAAACCAAAAGATTTTGATATCACCACAAACGCAACACCAGAAGAGGTTAAAGCCTTATTCCGTAACTGTCGTTTGATTGGTCGTCGTTTTCGCTTGGCGCATATTTTATTTGGTCGCGAAGTGATCGAAGTGGCGACTTTCCGTGGTCACCACGATGAAGAAGACGCGAAAGACATACAAAAAGTAAAACAATCACAAGAAGGCATGTTGTTACGCGATAATGTTTATGGATCTTTAGAAGAAGATGCAGAACGCCGTGACTTTACCG
>JBALXF010000137.1:0-7424 GCA_036961085.1 Psychromonas sp. | reverse complement strand
TAAACTGGGCTTTTTATTATCTACTGAGAAGCTGATTCGTATCAGCTTAGGTACTTATTTTTTTACACGGCCAACATATTCAGCGCTACGTGTATCAACTTTCACTACTTCACCAATTTGGATAAATAGTGGTACACGAATAACTGCACCCGTTTCTAATGTAGCAGGTTTACCACCTGTACCAGCTGTATCGCCTTTTAGACCAGGATCTGTATCCGTTACTTTAATTTCAACGAAGTTTGGTGGCGTAACTGCAATCGGGTTATCATTCCAAGTTGTGATCGTACACAAGTCTTGTTCAACTAACCATTTCGCCATATCACCAACAGCTTTTTCATCTGCAGCAATTTGCTCAAACGTTTCATTATTCATAAAGTGGAAAAACTCACCATCGCTGTATAGGTAAGCAAGATCAAAATCCATTACGTCAGCAGCTTCAACTGATTCGCCAGATTTAAATGTTTTTTCGATTACTTTACCCGATAATAACTTACGTAGTTTAACTCGGTTGAACGCTTGACCTTTACCAGGCTTAACAAACTCGTTCTCGATAATCGCACAAGGCTCTTTATCAAGCATGAATTTTAGACCGCCTTTGAATTCACTGGTACTATACGTTGCCATACTAACCTCTATATATTAATTTAAAAAAATGTCTGAAATAATTACTGTGGATAATACCGCTGACTTGCCAACTTGGCAAAAAGAACTGAGCAATGCGGTGAAAAATCCGCTACAACTGCTGCAATTATTGGATATTTCACCAGAAAGCCTTACTTTGAGCGATATAGCCCGTAAACAATTCCCAATGTTAGTGCCATTACCATTTATAAAAAAAATGAAAAAAGGCGATATTAACGATCCTTTATTAAAACAAGTCTTGCCAATTGCTGATGAAGAATTAGTTTCTCCAGATTACAGTACCGACCCATTACAAGAACACGATAGTGCAATTCCAGGCTTATTGCATAAATACCAAAGTCGCGTGTTGTTAATTCTAAAATCGGGTTGCGCGGTTAATTGCCGTTACTGCTTTAGACGTCATTTCCCCTATCAAGATAACAACATCAATAAAAAACAGATACAACAAGTGATTGCCTACATAAAAGCACACCCTGAAGTCAATGAGGTGATATTAAGCGGTGGAGATCCATTGATGAGCAAAGACGATCATTTACAATATATAATTGATCAATTAGAGCCTTTACCACAATTAACACGTTTACGTATTCACACACGTTTACCGGTCGTTATTCCATCAAGGATAACCGATAAACTTGCTAAGATGTTACAACAAAGTCGTTTTAATATTGTTTGCGTATTACATATTAATCATGCCAATGAAATTGACCAAAGTTTTAAAGATGCGATTTACAAACTGCATCAAGCTGGCGTGCAACTGTTAAACCAAGGCATCATATTAAAAGGCATTAATGATAACAGCCAAGCTTTAATTGAACTTAGTGAAGCCTTATTTGCGACTCATATATTACCTTATTACCTATTCTTATTAGATAAGGTACAAGGAGCACAACATTTTGATCTTGAAGAAAATAAAGCACAAAATTTAATCAAAGCCATGAATGCAGCCCTGCCAGGATACTTAGTTCCTAAACTTAGTCGTGAAATTGCTGGCGAGAAAAGTAAAACTGTTATTAATTCGCTATAATCGAATCACAGCGTGGTAATAAAATAAGGAAAACAATAATGAGTAAAGAAAGCGTAATCATACAACTACAAGAAAATATAAAGATTATTTATCACCGTGCGATAGATGCTGACAAACAAATTGAGATACTACGCCAGCAAGAAAAGGCGAGTTTTTCACAAATTTTTGCTACAGATAGTGCATTTAAGAGCCATTCCACAACTTTTTTACCCTATGTGGAAGAGCTAGCTGCTGACCTGCAAGAAATTCAAGTAGACAACGAAGAACACTATAAAACGCTACTGCCATCTCTTGTTGTTAAAATAGAACTTTTATTCAAAACTCTAAATGCGTTTAAAACAAACGTAAATAAATAACCATTTTAAATCAAAGGGTTTCAAATAAAACCCTTTGATTCTCAGCTAACTCAAAAATCACTACAATACGCCCTACCTAGTTACTGCTTTATGTTCTTTTTTTGCTTTTATTTTTTGTCTTTCTCAATGTTTTCAAATGCATCCCAATGTGACTTAGCGCACCCCACTGACAGAGCCCTGTCACATTTATTAACACAATAAGTAGTAAATCTGCTATATTATGCCACAAATTTAGCATCCATAATAATAACAATAACTTTGTAAGGAAATCTTATGCTCGATATTATCAACATGATGAACGGCGTTTTATGGGGACAAATTCTTGTATATTTGTTAGTTGGTACAGGTCTATTTTTCACGGTTCGCTTGGGATTCATTCAATTTAGACACTTCCTACATACCTTTACGGTTATGCGTGGTAGTCGCAAAATGGATTCTGAAGGTATCTCTTCGTTTCAAGCACTTTCAACAAGCTTAGCAGCACGTGTAGGTACGGGTAACCTTGTTGGTGTTGCAGCTGCAATTACTGTTGGTGGCCCTGGTGCAATTTTTTGGATGTGGGCAATTGCTATCTTAGGCATGGCAACCAGTTTTGCAGAAAGTACGCTTGCACAGGCTTATAAAGTTCACGATGATGATGGTAACTTCCGTGGTGGTCCAGCTTACTACATGGAGCGTGGCTTAAATGCACGTTGGATGGGATGCTTATTCTCTATCTTCTTAATCATTGCATTTGGTTTAGTGTTCAATGCAATGCAAGCAAACTCTATTGCTGCAGCTCTAAATGAAGCATTTGGTTTTAATAAAGTAATCGTTGGTGTTGTATTAGTTATTGTTTCTGCTTCAGTTATATTCACGGGTATCCGTGGTATCGCAAAAGTTGCGGAGAAAATAGTTCCAATAATGGCGTTGGCTTACCTGTTAGTTGCACTTGTTGTTGTAGTCATTAATATTGCAGAAATCCCAGCTGTTATTACGCTAATTATTAAATCTGCATTTGGCTGGAAAGAAGCAACTGGTGGTGCATTTGGCGCAATGGTAATGATCGGTATTCAGCGAGGTTTATTCTCAAATGAAGCAGGTATGGGTAGTGCGGCAAATGCAGCTGCAACAGCTTCACCTTACCCAGCTCACCCTGCTTCACAGGGTTATGTTCAGATGCTAGGTGTATTCATTGATACAATCGTTATCTGTACTGCAACAGCTTCAATTATTTTGCTATCTGGTGGTCTAGAAGCAACTGACGGAATGGGTGGTATCGAAATCACTCAACGAGCATTAAGCTCTCAAGTTGGTGACTGGGGTAGTGCATTCGTTGCGATTGCATTAATGTTCTTTGCATTCACTTCAATCATTGCTAACTATTCATACGCAGAAACTAACTTAATCTTCCTACAACACAAACATACTAATGGCTTAAGAGTATTACGTATTGCGGTATTAGGTATGGTAATGTTCGGCACAATGCAAACGATTGATGTAATTTGGGCACTTGCCGATGTTTCTATGGCATTGATGGCTATAGTAAACTTAGTCGCGATTTTATTACTTTCAAACGAAGTAGTTAAATTAGCACAAGATTACAACAGACAACTAAAAGAAGGTAAATCACCTACTTTTGACCGTACTGTGCTCCCTGAATTAGATAAAAAAATCGAACCAGGTATCTGGGAAAAGAAATAATCGAATAGCAATCATTTAGTCTGCTAAACAGCATACATAAATAAGCGCTTGTCGAATTGTAAAAGCCACTATTAGTATTAATTAATAGTGGCTTTTTTATATCTTCAATAATAGCAACTGACCGCTATTTCAATACGATCATTCTAATTCAACTGGCGGTCTAAAGGTCATTTCATGCACTACCACATCTTTGGGGTTTGTTAGTAATTGGCTGATCATGGTTGCAACACTCTCGGTGTTCATATATTGAGGACGCGCTTGTTCACGAAATGTTGTATTAATTCCGCCAGGATAAACAGCCGTCACCTTAATCCCCTGAGGCTGAGCTTCTTTCATTAAGACGTTATTTAAACCTGCAAAACCCTGCTTCATGGCTGTATAAATAGACATTGTTTCATTACTTCGTTTCGCTACTGTGCTAACGATATTAATAATATAGCCAGATTTTCTTGGTAACATTTCCTGCATCGCAGCACGGCATAATAAATAGGGCGCACGCAAATTAATCGCATATTGCAGCTCAAACTCTTCCAAGCTTGTTTCCGCTAATAAACATTTACGAGAGTTCATTCCCGCATTATTAACTAACACATCTATCTGCCCTAACCTTTGTTGCGCTTGTTTAAATATCTGTTCAACTGCACTTGCTTGGCTAAGATCGCAGACCTCGCCAAAACAGCCTGTTTCCTGCTTCAAAGATGCTAATTGCTTGGCATCACGACCAGTAGCAAAAACCCGATATCCTTTATTACACAGGTCAATCACCAAGGCTCTGCCAACACCTTTTGTGGCACCACTAATAAATACATTTTGGTAATCCATAAACCGTCCTTATCACTCGTTGTCTTATTGACTTGCTAATTTAAAAGTTTGTTAGTCATCAATGCGATCACTTAAAAAATTAAATAACCACATATATATAAGCATACACAATGACTTAGGACTACCCTTGCTAAGGTGATCCCATTAAATGTAATTTTTTTGATCTGTATGTCTACTATTCAGAAGCTAAGCAAGATAATCGCGAACAACCTAAGCTAAGCTGAATATAAATTAATTATTACTGAACAGTTTTAACGTCATCACAACTACTTATTATTAGCTATTTTCAAGGATATCTTATGTACTCGAATTTAAAGACCATTGGCATTACAAACCATAACGATATAGACCGTTATAGTCTTCGCCAAGAAGGCAGTAAAGACATACTAAAAATATATTTTAAAAAAGAAAAAGGCTCTCGTCATATATTTGCCCGCAGTGTTAAATTTAAATTTCCAAGACAGAGCAAAAAAGTAGTCGGTGACCATGGCAATGGTGGGTTTCGTAATATTTCTGAAATCAATAGTACATTGCGTTATATCATCAAAGAACTGGACTCTTTAACAGTACAAGTGAAAGGCGAAAAAGAGATGAAATTACAAATACTCGATGATTTAAAACATTTAGAAACGGTCGTTGCTAGTAAAATTCAAGAAATTGAATCTAAATTAGAAAAACTTTAATTTTTACCCTAGTCATTGTTTATAAATTATTGCTAATTAAAAGCGATGCTCTCTTGCAAGAGCATCGTACACATTAACAATTGATGCTTGGCATATACACTTCTAAAGCGATACCTCTCCAAAAATAAATCACTAAAACACGTCAAGTTAATAAACTAGCACTAAAGCAGGTAACAAATAAGCCTCTTTAAAGAGAGAATACAATTGCTTGTTCGCTGTATTAAAAATGATGTCCTATGATTGTTGAATCATAGGCATAAAAGGTATAAATCATTGAAAATACTAATTATTGGTGGCTCAGGAGGTATCGGCGCTGCACTAGTTCAACTATTCTTAACTTCTCATCCAGAAGCGATTATTTATAGCACTTATCGCAGTAATAAACCGGACATAGACAACTCACGTATTCACTGGTTTAAAGTCGATCTTTCATCTGAGCAAGAGATCCGTTCATTAGCCGAAAGGATTCCTGAGTTAACCCTATTGGTTAATGCTGTTGGCATACTCCACCAGCCTGATAATCAACCAGAAAAGTCGATCAAAGAGTTTAATGGTGATTTTTTTAATCACAATATGACTAGCAATGTCATGCCGACTATTTATTTAGCAAAGCACTTCGCTGTTCACTTGAAATCCAAGAAGAATAGCCACTTTGTCACCATTTCAGCTCGAATTGGTAGCATAGAAGATAATAAGATAGGTGGTTGGATCAGCTATCGTTGCTCTAAAGCCGCATTAAATATGGCCCTTAAAACCATCAGTGTAGAATGGAAATATAAACTGCCAAATTGCTGTGTGTTTGCCTTCCACCCTGGCACAACAGATACCAATTTATCAAAACAATTCCAGAGAAACGTGCCTGCTAATAAACTGTTTACACCTGAGTATGTTGCACATTGCCTAGCAGAATTAATCAGTAAAAAAACAGCAACCGACTCCGGTCAATTTTTTAGTTACGATGGCAGTAAAATTCCTTGGTGATGCTCGCTTGTGCCAATAATTTTCAGCGGGAAATATCAAATAATTAGCAGTTAATTCAATTGATTGGGTATAGAATAGGGATGTTTATCTTATTATTTAATGTTTTATTAGAAAACGATGCTCATTTACATTATAAGGACTTGTCATGTACTCGAATTTAAAAAATATAGGTGTCACTAACTATAGTGATATCACTCGTTATAGCCTTCGCCGTGAAGGTAATAATGACACCCTAAAGATCTATTTTAAAAAAGACAAAAATTCACGTAACTTTCTTGCTAGAAGCACCAAGTTTAAATTCCCAAGACAGGGCAAAACCATACATGACAATCAAAGCAGCCAAGGGTTTCGTACGGTATCTGAAATCAATAGCGTGCTACTGTATATAATTAAAGAGTTAGACAGCTTAACGGTTCAAGTGAAAAGCGAAAAAGAGATAAAGTTACAAATATTAGATGATTTAAAACACCTAGAAACCGTGGTGGCGAGTAAAATTAAAGAAATCGAAGATAAACTAGAAAAGCTTTAACCCATTATTAGAATACCTATTTCAAGAAAACGATGCTCAATCTAAAGAGCATCGTTATAAACTATCAATTTATTCTACTTTTAATAACTAGATAATTTTAATGACTCTATGGCTTTAATGACTAGACGTGTTTGAAAATACATTAATAACGAGAACCCCTGCCAAAATTAGCACCATGCCAATAATTGCTGGAGTATCAGGTATTTGTTTATACATAAAAGCACTAATTGTGGCAATTAAGACTATCCCAATACCAGCCCATATTGCATAGGCAATACCGATAGGCACCGATTTAAGCACTAAAGACAGGAAATAAAAGGCGATCGCATATCCAATAGCGCAAATAACACTAGGAATTGGTTGAGTAAAACTCATCTGATTGTTTAAGTGCTAAAGTTGCTAACACTTCTGAGCCTATAGCTAATGCTAATGCTAATGCTAAATACCAATACCCCATAGTTAATCCTTTGATAAAAATACAAAACCTCATTAGGAGGAAAAAAATTATGGCCCAAGTAGGCTATCAAGAAGTAAAAGCCAACTGTTTTTTGCTGTTTTGAATGAAGAGATATTATGAATTACATGTTTATGCATTTAACTCAGGTTAAAATGGAGAATAATTCCTCCCTTAAAAATAAAAACATTACAAACAAAAACCACAGAGGACACCGATAATCACAGAGATAATATAATTTAAGTAT
>JBALXF010000136.1:0-7424 GCA_036961085.1 Psychromonas sp. | reverse complement strand
GGTTTGTGCAGGTTTTATTATTAGTTGTTGTTCGTAATTTGATCGGGCAACTTCTATTATTAATCTAAATTTTATTATTGGAGTGTTGTTAATGTGTGGAATCGTTGGTGCAGTAGCACAAAGAGATGTTGCTGAAATTTTAATCGAAGGTTTAAAACGCCTAGAATATCGTGGTTACGATTCTGCTGGACTTGCTATTGTGAATAGTGAGTTAGAACTACAACGTACTCGCCGTTTAGGTAAAGTAAAAGAATTAGCAGATGCTGTTAATGCAAGTCCATTAAATGGTGGCACTGGTATCGCTCATACTCGTTGGGCAACACACGGTGAACCTTCTGAAATCAATGCTCATCCTCATATATCTGGTGACAATATTGCCATTGTTCACAACGGCATTATTGAAAACTATGAAAGTCTGCGTGAAACATTAAAATCTCGCGGTTACGTATTCGTATCACAAACAGATACTGAAGTGATTGGCCATTTAGTAGAATGGGAATTACGTACTTCTGAAACCTTGCTTGAAGCACTGCAAAAAACAGCACTACAACTTGAAGGTGCTTACGGCACAGTAGCTGTAGATCGCCGTGACCCAAGCCGTGTAGTGGTTGCTCGTTCAGGTAGCCCATTAGTAATTGGTTTAGGTATTGGTGAAAACTTCCTTGCTTCTGACCAATTAGCATTATTAAACGTAACACGTCGTTTCATTTACCTAGAAGAAGGTGATGTTGCTGAAATCACACGTCATGATGTTAATATTTTTGATGTTAACGGTACTGCTGTTACTCGTGAAGTAGTTGAATCTACGGTCGAACATGATGCAGGTAGTAAAGGTAAATACCGTCACTTTATGCAAAAAGAGATTTTTGAACAGCCAGCAGCACTAATCAGTGCAATGGAAGGTCGTATTAGTGATGACAGCGTATTAGTTGACAGCATTGGTAATGGCGCAAAAGAAATTTTATCTAAAGTAGAACATGTACAAATCATTGCTTGTGGTACTTCATACAACTCAGGTATGGCTGCTCGTTATTGGTTTGAATCTCTGGCTGGTGTAAGTTGTGATGTTGAGATCGCTTCTGAATTCCGTTACCGAGATTTTGTGGTACGTCCAAATAGTTTATTATTAACGCTTTCTCAATCAGGTGAAACAGCAGATACATTAGCTGCGCTACGTTTGGCTAAAGAGAAAGGTTATATGTCAGCAATGTCAATTTGTAACGTTTCTGGTTCATCTTTAGTGCGCGAATCTGATCTTGCCTTTATGACCCGTGCTGGTACTGAAATTGGTGTAGCATCAACAAAAGCATTTACTACACAACTTGCAGCAATGTTGATATTAGTGACTGCAATAGGTAAAGAGCAAGGCACTATCAGTAAAGAAAAAGAAGCTAAAATTGTTCATGCTTTGCATTCTCTACCAACACAAATTGAAAAAGCGCTAGAATTTGATAAAGAAATTGAAAAATTAGCGACAGATTTCGCAGATAAACACCATACATTATTCTTAGGTCGTGGTGAATATTACCCAATCGCGATGGAAGCGGCATTAAAACTGAAAGAGATCTCTTACATTCATGCTGAAGCTTACGCTGCTGGTGAACTAAAACATGGCCCATTAGCACTGGTTGATGCGGATATGCCTGTCGTTGTCGTTGCACCAAACAACGATCTTTTAGAGAAGCTGAAATCAAACATTGAAGAAGTACGTGCACGTGGTGGTTTATTATATGTATTCGCCGATGAAAACTCAGGCTTTGAAGAATGTGAAGGCATGAAGATTATCTCTTTACCTCACGTAGATGAATTCATCGCACCGATCTTCCACACTGTACCAATGCAGTTATTGTCATACCATGTTGCTTTGATTAAAGGTACTGATGTAGACCAACCACGTAACTTAGCGAAAGCGGTAACAGTTGAATAATACAAGTCTATATTAAGTATTAAATTGCAAATAAAATAATGCGATTGTTTTAAAACCCTACTAAGTTTCACTTAGTAGGGTTTTTTTATGCCTATTTGAAATAGATTTGAAGTGTTAACGATTGAATACAAACTTATGGTATTTTCTGTAGGTACGGTAAAAATTATCGTATTAATCTGTATAAGGTTTGATGCTGACTCGACGATACTACTGATATCCGTTAATCGTCATGTAATATGGATACTTTAAACTGTTTTTTTGTATAAGGAGTATAAAAAAAGACATGCCAGATTCTTTTAAACACGACTTTGATTTTGATCCAACCTATGGATACGATATTAAAAGCCTAAGAAAAACCGATGCCGGTGTTCCCCCAGATCAGTTTGCTGACTTTTGGCAACAGAAATACCAGCAGGCTTTGCAGGTTAACCCTAGTCTTAGCCTTCAAGACACTGGACGTATTATCAATCATTGGCGAATCTTTGATTGTTATTATGAATCAACCGATGGCGTGCGTATTGGTGGGTGGTTGTTGTTACCGGAAAATAGCAAAGTTAATGGCGCCATCGTGTGGGCTCATGGATATGGTGGTCTGGAAGAGCCGGATACTAGTTGGAAACTGAAAAACACCGCTTTATTGATACCTTGTGTACGTGGCATTGGTCGCAGCGTAGATGAGAGAATTTCTAGCGATCCCTATTGGCATGTTCTGCACAATATTCAGGATAAAGAGCAATATATTCTGGGTGGGTGTGTTCAAGACTTATGGTGTGGTATTTCTGCATTACAGACATTATTTCCAAATTTAAAAAAACGAGTAGGTTTGATCGGTAATAGTTTAGGTGGGGGATTAAGTATTTTTGCTGCTGCATTTGATAGCCGAATCAATCGTTGCCATTTTCATGTTCCTACGTTCGGTAATACTAAGCTGAGATTAACCATGCCAACTGCGGGAAGTACTCAGGCGCTTATCGATTATGCAGACAAACATATTTTGACCCATACCTTGCCATACTTTGATGCATCCTGTGCAGCTAAATATTTGACCCAGCCGAGTTATTGGGGACTGGCACTTTTCGATCCCTGTGTGTCCCCCCCCGGACAATTCAGTATCTATAATGCATGTATGGGAAACAAAGAACTGTTTTTACTAGATGCTGGACACTTCTCTTATAATAAGGAAGAGAAGCAGAGCCGTGAATTGAGAAACAATGTTGAAGTCTTTTTTAAAGTAATAGGAATGAACGATGCATCGTGAGCACCACCGTTGGAGAAGCCCTAATCTAAATAGGGATATGGAATTACTGGTATTCGGTCACGCAGGAGCTAAGGTTTTGATCTTTCCTACGCGTGGAGGACGATTTTTTGAGTATGAAAATTTGGGACTGGTGAATTCGATAGCAGATAAGATAAACGCAGGCCAACTGCAGCTTTATTGTGTAGATAGTATCGATGCTGAAAGCATGTACTGCAATTGGGCACACCCTCACGGACGTATTGATCGTCACAAACAGTATGAAGAGTATATTTTACAAGAAGTGATGCCATTGATGGCAAGTAAAAACCATCATCCGTGCACTATTGCTCATGGTTGCTCTTTAGGGGCTTTTCATGCAGCAAATATATTCTTCCGTCATCCTCGATTATTTCAAAAATTAGTGGCTTTCTCTGGTCGTTATGACCTCACATGGGGAATTGAATCTTTTACTGATTTGTTTGATGGCTACTATCACGAAGATATTTATTACCATACGCCAACGCATTTTTTACAAAACTTGTCTGATCCTGAAAAGATCAATGAAATTCGTCATAGTGACATCGTTTTTGTAATTGGCAAGGAAGATCCATTCCTTCAAAATAACCATAAAATCAGTGACATACTGAATCATAAAGGGATCGCTCATAGAATGTTTGAGTGGGATGACCGTGCACACCGAGGACGTTACTGGCGTAGGATGGTGCCTTTATATTTATAATTTTTAGGATTGATGCTTAATTAACAGGAAGGGATTATTTTATGTTTTCTGTTATAGGTTGATTAATGCAACCTTAATATCGCGATCAGCGACAGTCCAACAATTATTTAGCTCAATATTAAGTCATTACTAAATATTCTTTTACATGCTTACGCATTTAACTCAGGTAAAAAAGAATTAAAATCATTTAAAATGCACCACGCACTGTTCATCAAACTACAATACGTTGTTTTAGTTCTTCCTCTGTGTAGTGCACAGCACCTCTGTAAATGAACTCAAACCGAAACGTAGTTCCGCAGTTGATTGAAGTGTGCGTGGTAGTATTTTTAAGTTTTTGCAATATATCACCTGAGTCACCTACATAAGCATATTCTTTATTTTAAATTTACAGTGGTCGATTTAAGTTGGCCCCTGCTTAGTCTTTTACTCTTATCTAGTTTCCGATGAACTGCGATGCAACATTCCCTACCCTTTAAACGCTTAACTATAAAGTAGTAAATGTACTCTTTATGTTTACTTCTATATGGCTTTTATTCTTAATATATTAAGACATTGCTATCGTTTGTGATTGATATTATGAACTTAATTGTAGTCTCTGCTTATTAAAATAATAAGCTATAGCGTTTGCTGTTAGATAAATAATAGGCATATCTTCGAAGTCATCGTAAATATCAGCATACTAATTGTGTAATAAAATTACATGATTAGTGTTTTATCAGCTTTCTATCAATCGGCAGCTTAGTTTTTAGCCTGTTAATTGACCTCTTATTTATGCTTATGTGACGCATATCACTTATTGATTTTTAATTTATAGCTCGTAATGGTGACACATGTCACACTGAGTGGCTTGTGCATTCTAGCGCACGCTTCGTTGTTGTAATCTTACGTCTCGTAATGTGATCTCTGTTGTTGTGAACCTGCCTTTTCCCCATCACTTTGTGATCTGAATCTCAAAAAGTGTGCCTGTGATGTTTTATTTTTCGTCTGTGCTAGATTGTTACCCGAATACTTAATCACACACACAGTGCCTTGCCATTTGGGTGAAGCATACACATGGAGTAAATTATGTTGTCATCACAATCTAAGGTCCAAGTTCAAAACTTTGGTCGCTTACTATCAAATATGGTCATGCCAAATATTGGCGCGTTTATCGCTTGGGGTTTAATCACTGCACTATTTATCCCAACTGGTTGGATACCTAATGAAACATTAGCATCAATGGTTGGCCCAATGATCACCTACCTATTACCGTTACTAATCGGTTATACGGGTGGTAAAGTTATGGGTGGCGAACGTGGTGCTGTTGTTGGTGCAATCGCAACTATGGGTGTAATTGTTGGTACAGACATTCCAATGTTTATGGGGGCAATGATAGTTGGTCCTTTAAGTGGTATTGCAATTAAAAAGTTTGACCTTGCAATCCATGGCAAAGTTAAAAGTGGTTTTGAAATGTTGGTTAACAACTTTTCTGCTGGTATTATTGGTATGATCCTAGCGATTATTGCTTTTTTAGTCATTGGCCCAGCCGTTAAGCTTTTATCTGCCGGTTTAGCTGCAGGTGTTGATTTCTTAGTACAAAATAACTTGCTTCCTTTAACGTCTATATTCGTTGAGCCAGCAAAAATATTATTCCTAAATAATGCTATTAACCACGGTATTTTCACTCCACTAGGTATAGCTGAATCTGAGTCACTAGGTCAGTCAATCTTCTTCTTAATTGAAGCAAATCCAGGACCTGGTTTAGGTCTTCTATTAGCTTACATGGTATTTGGTAAAGGCGACGCTAAGAACTCAGCTGGTGGTGCAACTATCATCCATTTCTTCGGTGGTATCCACGAAATTTACTTCCCATATGTACTAATGAACCCACGTTTAATCTTAGCGGTTATTGCTGGTGGTATGACAGGTGTATTTACACTTACTATGTTTAATGCCGGTCTTATTTCTCCTGCATCTCCAGGTTCTATCTTTGCTGTTTTAGCAATGACACCTAAAGGTGCTTATGCAGGCATCCTTCTATCTGTTGCTGCAGCTGCTGTTGTTTCTTTCATCGTTGCTGCGATATTGATGAAAACTCAAAAAGAAATTGAAGGTGAAGATGATTCACTAGAGAAAGCTGCAAGCCAAATGAAAGACATGAAAGCAGGCTCTAAAGGTCAAGCGACTGCAAATGTTAACATGTCAGCAGTTCAAAAAATCATTGTAGCTTGTGACGCTGGTATGGGTTCAAGTGCGATGGGTGCAAGTCTATTACGTAAAAAAGTACAGGCGGCAAATTTAAACATCGAAGTTATTAATACTGCGATTAATGATTTACCTGGTGATGTTGATATCGTTATTACACATAAAGATTTAACAGAGCGCGCCCGTAAACATGCTGCTAATGCACATCATATTTCATTAACTAACTTCTTAGATAATGCGATGTACGATGGTTTAGTGTCTGATCTGCAATCTGCAAATGTTGCTCCTGTTGCCAATGAGGTAGTAGACACTGCAAAAAAGTCTGAAGGTAAGTTGAAACTAACTGATAAAAATATCTTCCTAGGACTTAAGGCATCAACAAAAGAAGAAGCAATCAAATTTGCTGGTGAACAGCTAGTTGCATTGAACTATGTAGAGCCTGAATACAAACAGGGCATGTTTGACAGAGAAAAATTAGTTTCTACTTATTTAGGTGAGTCGATTGCGGTTCCTCACGGTACCATTGAAACTAAAAAGCATGTTAAACAAACAGGCATCGTATTCTGTCAGTACCCAGCTGGTATTCAGTGGGGTGAAGATGAAGATGATTCTGCAATCTTAGTTATCGGTATTGCTGCACAAGGTGATGAACATATCCATGTAATCACTGCAATTACTAATGCACTTGATGATGAAGAGGCAATTGAATGTCTGAAAACAACGGTTAATGCAAGCGATGTACTACGAATCCTAGGCAACTAACAGTTGATTAAGATGGCTACCTTTAAACGGGTAGCCAATTAGATATTAAGGCTATATTTTTAGCCTATTTTAAATTTATGGAATACATATTATGAAAGCGATACATTTTGGTGCTGGTAATATTGGTCGTGGCTTTATCGGTAAACTTTTATCAGATGCAGGTATTTCGGTGACATTTGCCGATGTAAATGAAACAGTTGTAAATGCATTAATTGAACGAAATGAATATGATGTAAATGTAGTGGGCGCGGAATGTGTGGTTGAAAAAGTAACCAATGTTACGGCGATTAATTCAACTAGCCCTGAAATTGTCAAGTTGATTTCTGAGGCTGATTTAGTAACTACAGCAGTAGGCCCTACAGTATTAAGTATTATTGCAAAAACTATCGCCAATGCGATTGAACTGCGTTTAAGTAATAATAATACATCACCATTAAACATTATTGCCTGTGAAAATATGGTTCGAGGCACCAGCCAGTTAAAGGCTGATGTATTAAAGTACCTACCTGAATCTTTACATGCTCAACTAGAGCTCTCGATTGGTTTTGTTGACTCAGCTGTAGACCGCATTGTGC
>JBALXF010000135.1:0-7429 GCA_036961085.1 Psychromonas sp. | reverse complement strand
TCATGCTGAAGTTAATCCAGACCGCCAATTCAACCAAGCAAATGAATATAGCTTCAACAAAGGTGCTTAGTAATAAATATGAAATTATTATTTATTACTACGCTTCCCACCCGCTAAAATAGCCACTAACGCATCCACTCTCTATGCAACTGTTCACTATCTCCCAGGTAATCAAGCAACCACTGTATCGCGGGATTAATTTGGTCGCTGTTCCATGCTAAACAACAGGGACTGACAGCCAGTGGGTTTTCCAACTGTTTTTCGACTAACTCGCCAGATTCTATATAAGGGATCGCCATATGTTCGGGCACCACACTGATACCTAATCCATATTGTAAGCTTTGCAATGCACTGTACCAATTAGGCACCATAATTCGGCGTTGGTTATCCATAATCCATGTCATACGTTTAGGTAAGGTACGTGAAGTATCTTCCAGACAAATTACTGGATACTGCACCAATTCTTTTTCAGTTAGCTTATGTGTTGCCTGTGCAAGGGGGTGATTCTTACTGACCACAAACTTCCAATATAATGTTCCCATATCTCGATACGCAAAAGAACCACCGACTGGTACTGCTGTTGTCGCGCCGATAGCAAGATCCGCCCTACCACTTGCTAAGGCATCCCAAACACCATTAAATACCTCCATGGTCAAATGCAATTCCACATCAGGAAAAGCATTATAGAAATCACGCACTAATGTATTTACTCGGCTTTGCCTAACAACATTATCTAAAGCAACAGAGACACTTTGAGACCAACCATTTGCAACGCGCTGTGTTTGTAAACGCACCAATTCCATCTGTTTAAGCATATCTCGAGCTTGTTCAACAAAGTATTCACCCGCGACAGTTAACTTTACTTGCCGATGTAAACGAACAAATAATTCAACAGCTAAACGCTCTTCAATTAAACGCACCGTATAACTTATTGCGCTAGGGACTTTATGTAGCTCTTTCGCTGCGGCAGAAAAGCTGCCACGCCTTGCTACTACGTCAATTACCTGTAAATCATTGTATGAAAACATAGTTATCCGTGAACCATAGAATTATATATCCATCAATAGCTAGTGATACCAAAACAAGGCGCGACATGAAAACAGCTTGCCGTTATCGAGTGTTGCAACCCAGTATTGGTGTTCGAGCTAATGATCCGTAGTGTAAGTCGTAAGAAAACATCTTCTTTATTGTAACGTATTGATTTAATACATTAGATCTTGACCTTCACGCTTAAAATCTATTCTCATTAAAACTTGCTGATTCTTGTATTTTGAATGATAAAGGGCGTAACATCAAATTTTTTGATAGCAGTGTTGAAATATTACCGTTTCACAACAACTAAAAGCCGCATTAAACTGCGGCCATATTTTCCTATAATCGAGTTTATAATGAAACAACAGCCCTCTAAATTAACACTTGTCTGGTTTGCCTGCTTAAGTATGTTAGGTTTTCTAGCGACAGATATGTACTTACCTGCTTTCAACTTAATTCAAGATGAGTTCGCCACTACACAGCATTATATCGGCCTTTCACTGAGTATCTTTCTATTAGGTATGGCATTAGGGCAACTTATTTATGGTCCATTGTCGGATCGTCTTGGTCGTATCAAAGTTTTAGTTGCTGGTATGTTGTTATTTAGTGTGGCGTCTTTGTTTGCTGCATCAGCAACAAGTGTTGAAACGTTCTTAGTCGCTCGATTCTTCCAAGCGCTTGGTGCATGTAGTGCAGCAGTTATCTGGCAAGCGGTTGTTATTGACCGTTACGCAGGTAAAGAGTCTGAACGCATTTTTGCTACCATAATGCCATTAGTTGCTTTGTCTCCAGCACTTGCACCTATCATAGGCGCATCATTAGAAGGATTCTTTGGATGGCGTAGTATCTTTATTGCTTTAGTTATATTCGGCGGTGTGTTAGCTGTTATGACGTTGAAACAAAGTGAAAGTGTAGATAAAAATAAGAAACATGAAAAATTATCAACTCAATTACGTAAAGATTATAAACAGATATTAAGCTCGAAAAAATTTATTGGTAACATGCTAATTTTTTCTGCTGCATCGGCTGCATTCTTTGCCTATTTAACTGGATCACCTTTTGTAATGAATGCGATGGGTTACACACCAACCGATATTGCACTTAGTTTTGTGCCACAAACAATCAGCTTTATCATTGGTGGTTATGGTTGCCGCGCATTATTAAATCATTTTGACAGTAAAAAGATATTAGCTTGGGCTGTAGGGCTATTTTTTGTCACAGTGACAGTGATATTTACCATCTCTATCAATACAACGCCGACAACAATCTGGCCAATATTACTTCCATTTTGTTTCATTGCGATTGCTAATGGTGCTATCTACCCTGTTGTTATTAACCAGGCTTTATCTGAATTCAAAAACTGTAGTGCAACGGCTGCTGGTCTATTGAACTTCTTACAAACTATCCTGTGTTTTGCGGCAAGTGGTATAGTCTCGGCTTTCACAGCTTTTGGCCTGATCACTATTTCAACAGCAATGTTAATTAGTGGAATGTTATTATTGTTCGGTTTCTTTCTTGTATCGAAATCAAACCGCATTGAGTTACAAACTGCAACTGCAGTTTAAGTAACGGCCAATATGAAAAAACCTATGCGCCTTATTAAGCGCATAGGTTTTTATTATTATTTGCCAGTTAGACAATGTTGATCAGATAATGTGAATAATCAGTATTTCTTTAACTTGCTAATATTTGTAACGGTAAAGATAATAATTGATCGCCCGAGCTTGCAAAGTAAAAAATAATTCCAAGTAAACCTGCTACCGTTAATAGATACCAAACTGTTGAGAAAATTTGCCCATATTTATCGAGCGGTAAAAGATGACTTTGAAAACGCGTTTTCCATTCAAACACTATTTCAAGGCTACCAATTAATAACAAAAACCCAAGTAATGCTAACCCTAAGCTATAACTAACAAACACCCCAACACCAGCACCTGCGATACAAGCAATCAGCCCTACTTTGCTATTCATTGAAAAACTAATGCTTTTCAATATATGTCCGCCATCAAGTGGCAAAATAGGCAATAAATTAAACAGATTCAGTAAGGCATTAAATGTCGCAAGCCCTGCAAACATTACATTGCCTGTCATCCAATATAAAAGCAGTAAAATAATAGATAGGATCAGACCAAAAGTTGGTCCCATAATTGAGATGACGACATCTTGCCAGCGAGTATTAATCTTTTCATCACTGACCGCTAAGCCACCTACAAAGGGGATTAAATAGATACCTTTGGTTTTCATTCCAAAATGCTTCATCGCTCTAATATGGCCATACTCATGAAACACTAGGCAGAGCAATAATGCTAAAGCAAACTGAAATGAGAAGAACCAACTGTAGGCCGCTAAACTTGCGCCCGCTAATACCACTTTAATGATCTTGGCACTTTTAAATAATTTCAAACCCAGTGATGCCAGACCCAACATGCTAAATTTTTGTACTTTCTTAACTGGTTTAATCGGTACTTGCTGCTCAATATCTTTAGTATTGCGGCTACCTGTTGTGACGACTTGACCATCAACTATAAATTGATACTTAATCAAGAATGGCTGCCAATTTAAATCAACCTTTAATTCGCACTTAATCACTTGCGGAGAGACAGCAATAATGTCGCCATCTTGATTTGCTGTTTGCACAGGTTGGCGTGTCAGTTCAAAATAATGAGTCGATTCAGTTCCTTGGTTTTCTGTTGCAGTCAACTGAGAGACGATATGTTCGCCCCAATAAAGTTGTTGCCAACCCGCCAATGACCCTTCTAATCGTATGCTTTTGCCAAGATGTTCAAGTTGCAGTAATTCCACGTAATGCCTTTAAGTTGAATAGTGATTGCAGAATTATGCCTTAATAAACACACTGATGAATATAAAAATTATAAATATATCGTGCAGTGTTTCCCCCTTGCGGGTAAAGACAGGAAATAAATCCCACTAATCAGACATTTTTATTTACACAATAAAATGCTATTTACTCGCAAGACTAAAAACTCAGCTGTGACCACGTAAACAACTGTATTTAAAACACTTAAAATACAAATCCAATTGCGTAACATTAAGAAATAAACCTTTTAACTATGTATTTCTGATAATTAACCAAAAAAATAAACAAGATTATTACATTTTTTTATTCACTGTAACTTAACTGTAATATTTATCTGTTTGAATAGCACCACTTCCAATAAGGAAGTAACAAAATTCATAATCAGCTAGACAACTAGTTAATAATTATAATGGAAATTACTATGAAAAAAGTTATCGGTTTAGTAGCAGCACTTGGTTTAATGACAGCGCCACTTACTCACGCAAGTGGAACAATCACTGTTTCAGGTTCAACTTCAGTTACTAACGTCATGGAAGTTTTAGCTGAAACATACCACAACGCCACGAAAATGAATGTTGAAGTACAAGGTACTGGTTCATCTGCTGGTATCCGTGCTGCAAAAGACGGCACAAGCATGATCGGTATGTCTTCTCGTGATGTTAAAGATAGTGAGATGACTGCTGATACTGAAGAAATTGTTATTGCTCGTGACGGTATTGCAATCGCAATCAACACTGCAAACTCAGTGAAATCATTAACTAAAGAACAAATCGCATCTATCTACCGTGGTGAAGTTAAAAACTGGAACCAAGTTGGCGGCGAAAACAGCCCAGTTGTTGTTGTTACTCGTGACACAGCATCAGGTACACGTGGCGCATTCGAAGATATCTTAGGTCTTAAGCGTGAAGTAAACGGCATCAAAGTTTCAGCTATCTCTTCTTCTGCACAAGTTGGTAACGGTAACGGTATGGTTAAAACAATCGTTGCAAATAACCCATTTGCAATCGGTTACATCTCTCTGGGTTCTGTTGACGAGTCAGTAAGTGCTGTCGCTGTAGACGGTATTGCTGCAACAGATGCAAATATCGCATCTGGTGATTACACTATTGCTCGCCCATTCGTTGTATTAGTTAAAAATGACGTAGCAAAAGAAGCACGTGACTTCATTGAATACATTTTATCTGACAAAGGTCAGGCACTTGTAGCTAGCGAAGGTTACATCCGCGTTAAATAATTCTATATCACTTTCTGCTAAGAGGAGCTATTGCTCCTCTTTTTCCGGTATTAAACATAATGTTCAACATGGATTTAAATATGAGAAAGGTTATTACATTAATAACAACCATTGCTTTATTTGCAAGCCCATTAAGCTTTGCAAATAATTCGGTTAGCGTATCTGGCTCAACATCGGTTTCTAACGTAGTTGAAGTACTTGCAGAGACATATCAAAAAAACACTAATAATCGTGTCGATGTGCAAGGAATGGGCTCTTCAGCCGGCATTATTGCTGCTACAAATGGAACTAGTATGCTAGGTATGTCTTCTCGTGTATTACGCGCAAATGAACTCACTCCTTTTCTTGAGCAAACTGTCATCGCAAAAGACGGTATTGCTATCGTTATTAACGAAAGCAATCCAGTAAGCGACTTAACGCTTTCTGAAGTAAACAAAATTTACCGTAATAAAATAACCAACTGGAAACAAGTTGGCGGTGATGATAAAAAAATTGTTGTTGTGACTCGTGAAGCTTCCTCAGGCACACGTGAAGCTTTCGAACGTATCGTTGGTTTGAAAAAATCAGTAAACGGTATTCAAGTTACTAATATCAGCCCATCAGCATTGGTTGGCAATGGTAATGGCATGGTAAAAACCTTAGTGAGCAATAATCAGAATGCAATTTCTTTTATCTCTTTAGGCTCTGTTGATGATTCTACATTGAAAGTATTAAAAATTAATGGCGTTGTATCAAGCGATGAAAATATTGTCAGTGGTGAATACCAAATCGCTCGCCCGTTTATTTTTGTATTTAATAAAAATGTTCCAAAAGAAGCGCACGACTTTATGCAATACGTGTTATCCGATGAAGGGCAACAGATTGTCGAAGAACAAGGTTACATTAGAGTCAAGTAACCTTGGCTGATAATTTCTAAAGGTATAAAAAAATGAATACAAACAGTGAACTCAATGTTTCTCCTCAACAGGCAATGATGGCGTCTAAAAAAGACTGGATAGGCATGTTCTTCCATGCATTATTTATCGCCTCTGCTAGTGTAGGTGTTATTTCCTTGGCAACGATTGCTTGGTTCTTATTCTCTGAGGGCTTTACGGCTTTTAAAGAAGCCGGTGTAATTAATCTAGTTTTTGGTAGCGAATGGTTACCACCAGCCTTGTTTGGTATTTTCCCAATGATTATTGCATCATTGGTTTCAACACTAGGTGCTGTTTTAATTGGTGTACCGATTGCACTTTTAACCGCTGTTTTTCTTGCTGAACTTGCGCCTAAATGGTTAGCAAATATAGTACGTCCAGCGGTTGAATTGCTTGCAGGTATCCCTTCTGTTGTTTATGGTTTCTTTGGTCTAGTTATCATAGTACCTGCAATTGAAGTATTGTTTAACGTACCCGCCGGTAACACAGTATTAGCCGGAATCATCGTACTGGCAATCATGATTTTGCCAACGGTTATTACTATTTCAGAAACCTCATTACGTGCTTTGCCTCCCGCTTACAAAGAAGGCGCTTTAGCCTTAGGCGCGTCACATATCTACAGTATATTTAAAGTACTTATTCCTGCCGCTCGTAGCGGTATTTTGACGGGTGTTGCTCTCGGTATTGCACGTGCAATAGGCGAAACAATGGCGATTATCATGGTAATGGGTAACGCCCCTGCTATGCCTGGTTCTTTACTTGAACCAGCACGTACATTAACAGCAAACATCGCAATGGAAATGTCATATGCAACTGGCATTCATGCAAGCGCACTATATTCAACGGGCATAGTGTTATTAGTATTTATTGTTTTATTAAATGCTGGCCTTTTATACATCAATAAAAAGAGAGCTCACTAATGTTAAATCGAGAGACTCAAGATAGACTTTTATTAGCTGCAACCTGGGCTGCAGCATCAATTACTATAATGTTTTTGTTATGGGTTGTATGGCATATTTTAAGTAATGGTTTAAGTCACGTAAGCTGGGAGTTTGTAACGGGTGCGTATACCCGTATCGGACAAGCATCGGGTATTTGGGCAATGATAGTTACCACTATTTATATGGTTCTACTGACCCTAGCAATAGCAACACCGATTGGTATTATGACGGCAATCTATTTAACTGAATATGCAAAACCCGGCAGTAAAATTGTACAAGTAATCCGTTTCTGTATTGAATCTTTAGCGGGTATTCCTTCGATTGTATACGGTCTATTTGGTATGACCTTTTTTGTTACAACATTAGGTCTTGGCTTTTCGATTCTTTCTGGGGCACTGACATTATCCGTATTGATTTTACCGGTTATTATTCGTACTACCGAAGAAGCATTAATGGCTGTACCTATGAGTTACCGTGAAGGTGGTTATGC
>JBALXF010000134.1:0-7473 GCA_036961085.1 Psychromonas sp. | reverse complement strand
ATCGCGAGAGTGTTATTCCAGAGACGCTGGCGCCAGTTCCAATTTGCGACTTCCTGAGCGGTAACTTCACGGCAATCGAGCAGAAATTGTTGCTGCCGTTCACGCATTTGAGCGGTTAGTTGTTGATCGCAAAGCAGTATGTTGTTTTCATAGTTAAGATAGAAACTACGACGATCCATGTTAGCTGAGCCTATTAGTGTCACATCACCATCTATTGTGATCGTTTTAGCATGCAAAATACCAGCTTGGTATTCGTAAATTTTTACGCCAGCGGCTAAAAGATCTTGATAATAACTTCTGCAAGTTGCGCCTACGGCAAAGTCATCATTTCGGGCGGGAAAGATAATAGAGGTATCAACGCCACGATTGCCAGCGGCGCAAATAGCAGCTTGCAATGATTCCACTGGAACATAATAGGGAGTTGTAATAAAAAGTTCACTGCGCGCACTGTAAATTAGTGTTTGAAAAATATCCGGTAGAGCAGAATAACGTGCTGTTGGGCCGCTGGCTATCACCTGAGCTGCAAAGCCGGCTTTAAATGGGGCGAGTGGTTGTAACAAGGTTTCCCTGATATCTTCATTGTTATAGGCCATCCAGTCGGTGGCGAATAGGTGTTGGTTTTCACGGACTATTGGTCCGGTAAAACGCATCACAGTATCTACCCAAGGTGCATATCTAGCCTTAGTCAGAAACTCAGGATCGGCACAATTTTGGCTACCACAATAGGTGACTCGATTATCGATCACTATAATCTTACGGTGATTGCGTAAATCAATACGCCCATTGAAAATTCGTAGTAGCGGATTACCCACTTTCAAAACTCTACAGAGGTTGATGCCAGCAGCTTCTAACTCTTTCCACATTGCTGATTTGATGAGTCGTTGCGAGCCGATATCATCTACCATAGCTCGACACTTAACACCACGGTTCACTGCTCGTTTTAATGCTTCAGCTATTTTTGTGCCATTGTTGTCGGGCATCCAGATGTAAAAAAGTAGATGCACATGATCGGTGGCGGTGTTTATGTCTGTGACCATGGCGTCGATGGCGGTGTTGGAATCGTCTAGCAAAATCGCTTGGTTACCACTTACAGGCTTGTAGTTACTGATTGATTCACCTACCTTAAAAAGCGATTTATGGGGTGATATAAGCTTTGGTGTTAACTCTTCAGTATTCCAGCCTGGTATCTTACTAAGATCAGGCATGCCTGCCATTACCTGTTTCATTCGCTCTGCACGCTTTCTGCCAATATTGGTTTCGCCCAACAGTAGATAAACAATGAAACCAAGAATCGGTAGGGCTAGAATCACGACTATCCAAGCGACTCGGGAAGCGGGATCTCTGTGTGGACGCAATAATACTCTAAGGATGATAACGGCAGTTATAAGTACATGGAGTAATATGATCATGTTAAAATCCTAGTGCTTTTACGGTACTTTCAATTTATAAAAATTGTTTCAATTACGCGATAATTTACTGATTAATAATTCTAATATCGACGCTGCTTTTCATTACCTTCACAAGTTATCAGCCATGCGCTTAGCTCTATCATCGTTCTACCCTTAGTTTTCGATATCTTGGAGAATTGTTTGCATAGCGAGGCATTGTTGTGAGCGATCAAACTATTCAACAATGGTGTAAGAAGTATGGGGCAAGGTATGGTAAATAGCTCAAAAAGAGCTGTAAAATTTGTAGATATTTGGGTGAGGTTCTGCTCGACATAAATTAACAATATTTCTACTAATTATTATTTGACACAAACACCTGTAACGTTGGCAGTGCTTTGAGCGGTTACTTGATAATTCATTAATAATTGTAGGTGCTTGATAATAGTGTTGGCAGTTTCGCTTTCTGTTCTGGTTTTTTTAAAGCCAGAGATCAGCTGTGTTTGTTCAATCTGCATGGCTCTCTTAATCAAGATAGGATCGTTAAGCTTTTGTTATTTTGAGGCGATTTTATTCTTTTTGACTGCAAGCTGATTTTCTATGTACATTTTATCATAAATGCCATTATTGTTTTGTAACCATAAAAGGCGAAGTAAAGTAACAATTAATAAGCCGGTCAACATTGAAGATAACAACATAACAGCCTCATTAATTTATAAACCTAACGTTTTGTACATGCTCCTTATTATGGAATTGATGATCGAAAAGTATTTGTCATAAGTGAGTTGTAATGTGTGTATTATTGATATGTAAATATCAAATACAGACTGATAGTGCATCTACAAGCATTAAGGTGACCGATCATTGATATCCCATTTTTTTATTATTATCACCTCATATAGCAACACACACATGCCAACCATCACTCACATTTATTCTTTACCTGCTAGATCATTTTGTGGTTTGTCATATTAATGATTTTTCATTGAATAGATTTAAAACTGTGAAGTCACGCTGATCTTTATCTTTTGTAGGTGCGTATTCAATATTAGAAGTTCGATTAATAGTGATGGGGCAATTAATTATTCAATAGCCCGGTCCACTATATAGTTTGTTATGCGGCTATGTTAGTAACAAGCCATGAAACTATCAAAGTGAATAGTATGACTCTGTATTTATAAGACTAGATCATCATTTGCAATGATATAAGCACACATCATTTTTGTTAATTTTTTCATAATGTAATCCATTGAATAATTATCGAAATGCAAGGAAACCTAATGATTAAATCAACAAAAGTAAAGCTGATGGGTTTATTATTAAATAGTGATTATCTTAAAAAACACAGTGCAAAGATATACAAGGCATTTGTTTATAAAAAAATAAATGATGATCTGATTTCTGGTCAAATATTGCAGCAAATTGATGCTTTCAACAACCCAAATTTGAGTGATGAAGTGACGTTTATGATCCAAAGCTATATCTTTATGGGGCATACAGAAGCGATGCCATATCAGCAAACAAGTAGGCTGATCACACAACGTATTAGAGAGATAATTAACGCTCATTTAACTATTGAAGCGATGCGGGAAGAGTTTCATCTGCTTTCTGTATGAGCCTTGTAAATGTTTCCAATTATTATTTGTTCACCAACCTCGACCTAACATCAATACAACAACAGTGACTTTTCGAAAGAGGGGTTAAAGGCTCGTATTGAATGAGCCTTAATTAGATAGATAAGACTAAGACTGTTTACGGCGAGAAACATCAAATCCAAGTAAGCACAAGCCTAGCAGTGCTAATGAACCAGGTGCAGGTACTGCTGTTGCGGTTAACTCTAAATCATCAAAACGCAAGGCCATTGGACCAGGGTCACGACTTAGGTTTGTATCATATCCGTTGGTTACTTCTACTGTTAAGGTATTGATGCCATCTGTAAAAAAGTATTCAATGGAAAAATCACTCAAAGGATTAAAGGCATCGACGCCAAATGATAATGAAACGCCTGTATTTGAGCCATTTAGGAAGATAGAGGCGTAATTATCGACTCCCCATGCACCAGTAATCTTCGCGCTATCTTTGTCATAACCTGTCAAGTCAAACGTAGTACTAAACGAATAGTTCGTAGAAGATGCCACCATTTTCGTTTGAAGATATCCACTGTGAGTCGCTGTCATTAGCTGCATAATTAGGGGGCTTATAGGTAATGGCGTCACTTACTGGTGCCGGAACGGTTATATCCCAATTGCCATCGGTACCACTATTAGCTGCTATAGCGACACCAGAACTATCCAAACCAGTGTTATACAGTTGACCGTTAATAGGCTAGCTTGTGCGGTTGAAACTGCCCCAAAACCTAGTACTAATATTGCTGCGTAATTTTTAAAGAAACCATCATTCACCCTCAATTTATTTCATTTTAGCTGTTTGCATATAATGATGTTATCTGAGCATGATTGAAGCCAATTAAATTTAATTTTTATTTATCAGTTGTTTGATGATTTCCTGGTTAAGTTGATAAGCAAGTTATGTAAAAAAATCGACAGATTCCCTCTTTGATATTAGCGCTACAATTTGCATGAGTGGGTTCGATCTGCTCTGTTCGATAAGTTGCCAATCCCACCCTACACTTAGTAGATATAAACCACTTTAAATTAATGGCGTAGCAACAGTAGAGCGCTATAAATATGATGGGGGAAATTTATGTTTACTCAAATAAGCGAATTCATTAGCGAACATTATCCAAGCTTGATAGGGATAATCGCTTTCATCGCAGCTTGGTTTAAGTCACGCACTAGAAAACCGATTAAAAGTAGCCAGGGAGGATCTTTTTTAGGCTCTAATGAGCTTCTGCTACCACCTTTAACAAGACCTGCATACAGTGACCGCATGGCTTATGTAATGGCTGAAATGTCAGCTTTGGCATACTTTGAATTTGAAAAGGATAGTGGTGCAATTCATCAAACAATAGATAAAATCACTGAATTAAAATTAACTGACACGGATGATACTTACCAGCAAGAATTAGAAGATATTTTAGTAACGCTAAGAGATGAACTACTGGTTAAATCGATTGATGGTAAGGAGGTACTAGCAAAGCTTCTACTAGTCTCTGGTTTTAAATTAATAGACACTATTCACTATAGCGACACCCAAGGTTTTATCTGCAAACGTGCTAAACCAGATGAGCCTGAATACCTTGTCATTGCTTTTAGAGGTAGTGAGCTATGCGTAGAAGACTGGCTAACGAATGTGCAAGCAAAGCCTAAAGTTTTCGATAATGGGGCTAAAGTTCATAGCGGATTTTGGCAAGCTTTACACCATATAGATGCAAATAATAAAGTAGATTTACCTCAACATAGCTCGTCTACTTGTAAAGAGCCTAATGTAATAAGTCAGATAAAATGTATCTTAGACTCAGAATCACAAGGGGCTCAGCAACAAGTTCTTCCTTGTTACATAACCGGTCATTCGCTAGGTGGCGCGTTGGCAGTGATCACTACAAATGAATTATTCAAAGACATAAATGGGGCATGTTACACCTTCGGTGCCCCTAGACTGGGAAACTATGAGTATTTTAAATCGTTAAAAACGCCTGTTTTTCGGGTTGTAAACTCCGCTGATATTGTTCCTCGAGTCCCAGCAGGAGCTGCCACTAGCATTGCCTTAAATGCGATTAAGGGATTAAAGTTTTTAACTCAGTTATTGCCTAGCGTTAGCAATATATTTAAGGCATTAGAAAAACATCTCGATGACTTGGACGACTATCGACATTATGGTGATTTACGCTACCTAAGTGATGTGAAGGCTGGACGATTTGAAGATGTGCAACTGCTACTTAATCCGCCTGCGCTAGATCGTTTATGGTGGATGTACCAACATTTACGCATATCATTTACCGAGCCAGTAAAAAGCCATGGCATGTCTATTTATCGTAGTAAACTCAGCTATATTGCTCAAAATCGTAATGAATGAAATACAAGTTCGAGTATTCTTTTTAGAGCTACTTGAATAGTTAATCCTTTCTGGCACAGTCATAAAATTGAGTTTTTAAAAGGTGTTATTAATAAATTAAAGTGATGCTTACCTTTGTAGGAAAAGTTGAGATGTAAGATATATTTAGATCACAGTTCTAGTCGCTCGCTATATAAAAGAACCAATAGAACGTATATTTTGGTCTAAATATAGTCATGCTCAGGGAAGCTGCATCAAGTTAGTTATCTGTACATTGTATTAATGGAGACCTTTTATGAGCCTTACCAGTAATAGCGCTAATATAATTCAGTTGAATGATTTTCAAGATGAAATGTTGATGCTACTTAATTCTAGTTTCAATGTTTCAAAATTAGTTAGCTACTTAGTGGATGAACGTTCTCGACCTATTTGTTATAAAACGTCTAAAATGCAGCCTCTAATGCATAAGGATTATGTCGATAATTTTTATAAAGAAGATCCTCTATATCCCGAAAAATTTAAGCACTCAAAGGATAGAATTGTCAAAATGAGCGATCTTGTCCCGCCTATGAAACAGCGTTCAAATGTATTTTATCAAGACTTTGTAAACCCCTGGAAAGTGCAAGATATTGTAGAACTGTATTTTTATCACAACAACAATCTAGTTTGTGGTGCATCAATGTTCATAGATAAAGAGCTAAATGATTTTACTAAAAATGATTTATCTCGTTTGGGGGGGATACATCAATACATTGAATTTAGCTTAGGCAAACAACTTAATACTATTACCAATATGACCTTTGAGGACTTTTCTGATCAGTTTAAGTTAACCAACAAAGAGAGAGTGGTATTACAATTAGCGATTCAAGGTTTAGCTAATAAAGTGATGGCACAAAAGCTAGCTTGTAGCTTATCAACCATTAAAACGCATCTGCAGCATCTATTTGCTAAATTATCGGTTAATAGTAAAGTTGAAATGGTGAACAAGGTTTATAGTTCGAAGTGTATTTTATGAGTTAAAGGGCTTTACGAAGATGGCAAGCTTTGGCTAATTATTAAGATACACAAATAGCTGCCAGCCCAGCGCTGACAGCTATCATTGATGATTACTTATTAATATTAATGACTTGCAGTAAACTATTTTCTAATAATCCCTCTAAGCCAAACTCCACACCAAAACCTGACATTTTACAGCCACCAAATGGAACATGAGGCAACACTTCAGCGTGTCCATTTATCCATACTGAACCACACTCTAACTGCGGTGCTAATTCACTTGCTTGTGTTGCATCACCCCAGATAGAACCACCTAGGCCGACTTCGCAGTCATTTGCCATTTTAATGGCCTCACTGACTTCTTTATATGGAATGACCGGGAGTAGGGGACCAAACTGCTCTTGATCAACAATCGTCATGCCATTTTGAGTGTTACCAACTATGGTCGGTGGATAAAAATAACCGACTTCACCTTGTCTCTCTCCTCCTGAAAAAATCGTAGCACCATCATTTTTAGCGTCCTCAACTAAGCTGATCACTTTATCCAATTGCGCTTTATTTTGTACTGGTCCAAATGTGGATTTCTCATTAAACCCTTCGGCAACGACTTGTGTTCTGGCAATTTCTGCCAACATTTGACAGAGTTGATCATGCTGAGACTCATGCACATACAAACGTTTTAATGCGGCACAGGTTTGTCCCATATTGACAAAAGAGGTCGCAAAAATTGCAGTGGCAAGGTCGCTTAAATTTGAATTAGGTAATACGATACCTGCATCATTACCACCAAGCTCTAACGTTAGGCGTTTAAGGTTTATCGCCGCTGACTTCATGATGTGCTGGCCCGTTTGCGTTGAACCGGTAAATACGATTTTATTAATTCCTGAGTGCTCGCTGATCGCTTTCCCTAATTCCCCTTCGCCTGAAAGTACGTTAAAGACACCTGCTGGAAGGACTTCTTGTAAAAGCTCCCCTAATAATAAGGTGTTAATAGGAGTTAACTCAGAAGGTATATTAATCACCGTATTACCCATACGCAGTGCCGGAATAATATGCCAGATAGCGATCATCAATGGCCAGTTCCATGGCGTAATAGAACCTACAACCCCAATCGATTTATGTCGCCCCTCAATCCGCT
>JBALXF010000133.1:0-7476 GCA_036961085.1 Psychromonas sp. | reverse complement strand
TAAACGTTTTCGAAAAATTGGTAAAAACTTACAAAATGCAATGGGTTCAGTCACTACGTCATCGGAGCAAATGTTAAAGGGTCATAAAGAAGTCTTAATGTTTGGTGGTCAAAAAGTTGAAAACAACAAATTTAATAATGTAAGTAATACGGTACGTTCTCAAAACATGAAAATGGCCAGTGCTTCAGCAATCAGCGTTCCTGTAATTCAAACACTAGCGTCGTTTGCATTAGCCTTTGTGCTTTATCTTGCAACCGTTCCTGAAGTTATGCAGGACTTAACGGCAGGTACCTTTACCGTTATTATTACTTCTATGATGATGTTGATGAAGCCACTTAAGGCGGTAACGCAAGTCAATACTGAAATTCAAAGAGGAATTGCAGCAAGTCAGAGCTTATTTACTATTTTAGATATGCCGATTGCTAAGGATACCGGTAAAGTAGAATTCAAACGTGCTAAGGGCAATATTGAATTGCAAGATGTTATTTTCACCTATCCAAGTGCAGAAAAACCAGCCCTGAATAAAGTAAGTTTCACAGTAAAGCCTGGAGAAACATTTGCTTTAGTTGGTCGCTCTGGCAGTGGTAAGTCTACGATCGCTAATCTACTAACACGTTTTTATGATATAGATAGTGGCGCAATTAAGGTTGATGGAACCAATATCGAAGATTATAGCCTTTCTTCTTTACGCTCTCAGGTCGCAATCGTTTCACAAAATGTGCATCTATTTAACGATACTGTGGCAAATAATATTGCCTATGCGTCAGAAGGTAAACATAGCAGAGAAGAAATTATTGAAGCCGCTAAAACTGCTCATGCGATGGAGTTTATTGAAAAATTCCCGAATGGCTTGGATACCATTATCGGAGAGAATGGAACTATGTTGTCGGGCGGACAGCGTCAACGTTTAGCGATTGCACGCGCACTATTACGTGATGCACCTATTTTAATATTAGATGAAGCAACTTCAGCATTGGATACAGAATCTGAACGTCATATTCAAGCTGCCCTTGATGAATTGCAAAAAAATAGAACGTCTATTGTGATTGCGCATCGCTTATCAACAATCGAACATGCAGATCAAATACTCGTTATTGATGCTGGTCAAGTGGTTGAGCGTGGTACGCATGCGGAGTTAATTGCGGAACAAGCGATTTACCATAGCCTTAATAAAATGCAAGCTTCAGGTGAATTATAATGCCGTTTTGGTATCGTCCAATTACTTGGGCATGGCTGCTGTTGCCACTGGCACTTTTATTTAAGTTAATCAGTACAGCGCGCCGCTTATGTTATCAGAAGGGACTGTTTAGTAGTTACCATAGTGAGTTGCCGGTTATTGTTGTGGGTAACATTTCTGTAGGCGGAAATGGTAAGACCCCCTTTGTTATCTGGTTATGTGAAACATTACTGGCAGAAGGCTATAAACCTGGGGTAATTAGCCGAGGTTATGGCGGTAAAAGCGAATACTACCCTTTGCTTGTTGAACAGGCGACAACGGGTAAAGAAGCTGGCGATGAGCCAGTGTTAATTTATAAACGTCTCGGAGTGCCGGTAGTGGTTGATCCGCTGCGTAAAAATGCCGCGGCATATCTATCTGAAAATTGTGACGTTGATATTATTATTACCGATGATGGCTTGCAGCATTACGCTCTGCAGCGTGATATTGAGATTGTTATTGTTGATGGGAAACGACGCTTTGGTAATCAGCAGTTAATGCCAATGGGGCCGTTACGGGAATCAATTTCACGTTTAAAAAGTGTAGATTTTGTGATTAATAATGGTGCTGAAAAACACAATGAAATTGGTATGTTTTTACAGGCGCAAACTTGCAAACGTGTTGATGGCGAAAAAGAACAACTCGCCGCTAATTTAAAGGTTAATGCTTGTGCTGCTATTGGCTATCCGCAGCGTTTTTTTGATACGCTTACTGCGGAAAATTTCATTCTAGATAAAACAGTTGGATTTGCAGACCACCATGCTTTTTCCGCCGCTGACTTTAATCAATTTAGCAATCAAGTACCATTATTAATGACTGAAAAAGATGCGGTTAAATGTACTCATTTTGCACAAGAAAATTGGTGGTATCTTCCAATTTCGGCTCAATTACCAGAAATTTTTAAAAAGCAGTTATTAAATAAAATTAAGGACCATAAATGTTAGACGTTAAGTTATTAGATATCATTGCTTGCCCTGTATGCAAAGGTAAATTAGGTTACAAAAAAGAAACCAATGAACTGATCTGTAAATTTGATCACCTTGCTTACCCAATTGTTGATGGCATTCCTGCGTTATTACAAGTAAAAGCACGCATTATTACGGCAGATGAGGAGTAACAATGTCATTTATAGTGGTTATCCCTGCGCGTTATCATTCAACTCGTTTACCTGCAAAGCCGCTAGTCGATATTGTCGGTAAAACCATGATTGAGCGTGTCGCTGAACAGGCTTTAAAAAGTGGAGCAGAGCAAGTTATTGTTGCTACAGATGATCAGCGTATTGCTGATGTATTGAAAAGCATGAAAAAAATTGAAGTTTGTATGACTTCAAAAGATCATGAATCGGGTACGGATCGCCTAGCTGAAGTTTGCTCTAAATATCAATTTCCTGAAGATGCAATTATAGTTAATGTGCAGGGAGATGAGCCGTTAATACCGCCAGCAGTTATTAAACAAGTGGCAACTAATCTGCAGCAAAATGAGCTTGCAAGTATGGCCACACTGAGTGCGCCTATCAACGAGTATGCTGATGTTTTCAATAGCAATGCTGTAAAAGTTGTTTTAGATAAGCACTCTATGGCACTATATTTTAGTCGTGCTACGATCCCATGGAACCGTGATGACTTTAATGCTGAAAATAAAAATAATCAGAGTGTAGATTTCAGTAATTTACAGCGCCATATTGGCATATATGCATATCGAGTGGGTTTTTTAGCTAAATATGCACAATTATCAGTTTCTCCATTAGAGATGATTGAAAAATTAGAACAGTTACGCGTGTTATGGCATGGCTACAAGATTCATGTAGAAGAGGCTTGTGAAGTACCTCCTGCTGGTATTGATACTAGCGAAGATTTGCAACGTGTAATTGATTATTTATCGAATTAGGAAAAGTGATGAAACTAAAAGTATTACTTGTTTTTGGTCTTAGCTTATTGCTTGTTGCCTGCGGAGACGAACGTCCAGAACGTCTTGCTGCCAATACACAAACGGCTAATTACCTGCTCAATAATTTAGGTGAAAACCTAGATAATCGAGCGCTGCGCAATGCCACGATATTAAATGAATATGCAAGATTGCTTAGCCAAGATAAACCAGATTTAAAACCACTACTAGACGAATTAAGTCGTGATGGGTCGCGTAATGGACCTATGTATTTAGGTTTACAACATCGCCTGAAAACCCTTAAGGAACAACCTCAAGTATTAGGTGATATCGAAGCGCAACTTTTCGAAAGTGAAACATTAATAGCAGCTTCAGATCCGGCTTTATTTAATGATGCATTATCGGATCCAATCAATGTAATAGCCGATATGTCCGATGGTCGATTAGCGCGTGTCAATGCGATTAGTCAGCAGCAAAGTCAACAAGCTAATAACGCAGAAGATAACGGTGCAGGTAGCCAATTAGTTGGTAACCCAGGTTACGGGCAGTGGCAAGAAAATAGTAGCGGGACGTCATTTTGGCAGTGGTATGGTATGTATGCCATGTTTTCTGCGCTTTCTCCAAACCGTGTTCGTTACGATAGTTGGTCATCTCGCCGAGATTATAGCTATTACAATGATGTCGGTCGTAATCGTTATACTTCGCCACAACAGACTAAAAAACAAAATGATTTAGCGACAAAAACCAATAAACAATTTGCTAATAGAGGCGGTTTCCAAAGCCCTTATGCAAAATCTAAAACCGGTGCAAGTCGTATGTCAGCCTCTAGTCAGCAAGCACAAAAATCGACATCTTTTGCTGGTAAGTCCAGTTATTCCAGAGCTAAATCATCAAGCAGTTTTAGAAATAGTAAAACTACGACTACTCGCAGCACACGTCGCGGCAAATAAGGTTTAAATATGAATGAATTAATTACAGTTTTAGGTGAAAGCGGTGGCTTAGCCGGTTATTTATTAATTGACATGGTTGTCGCTATCATTTTATTAGGCGGCATTCGTTATACCATGGGTGTTATAGGTAAAGTTGATACTAAAAAAGAGCTAGCTAGCAAAGATAATTTCGCCTATGGAATTAGCTTAGCAGGTGGTGTTACTGCAATGGGTATTGCCTTAAGTGGGGCAATTACTGGCGAATTAGCTGGCTCATACTTAATAGAATTCATGGGGATGTTTGCATATGGCTTGATAGGCTTATTGTTAATTAAAGCGGGACGTTATATCCATGACAAATTTGCTTTACCTGACTTCCATAAACAAGAACAGATTATGCAGAGAAATATCTCTGTTGCTTTTGTCGATGCGGCCTCGGTTATTGCTACAGCGATTGTCGTACGAGCAGCCTTAATTTGGGTTGAAGGTCTAGACATTATTACTTTCATTGCGATCTTCTTTGCATGGATAATCTCACAAGTAATGCTGGTTATTATCACCCGTATCTTTGAATGGAAATTTGCTAGAAATAATGGCATGAACTTCCAAGCAACGATTGAAGCGGGGCAAATGGCATTAGCAATTCGTTACTCTGGTTACTTAATTTCGACCGCTATGTCAGTTACTGCTGCTAGTTACTTCGTTATTTATGACGTCAATAATATTTGGGTTGGCCTTTCACAATGGGCTGTGATGAGTCTTATCTTAATGATTGCATTAACCTTGTTAACTACACTGGCTAAATTTATTGTGTTATGGGGTATTAATCGTCGTGAAGAGGTTGAAGATCAAGAGAATGTGGGCATTGCTACTATTGAATTAGCGACATCTTTCTCTATCGCATTATTATTAATGGCGTTAATGACCTAGTTTTATTTTAGGCAAGTACGTTAGAAACACCTGAATAGGTCATCACGTTGTGATGGCCTTTTTTATTTTATACTCGAGTAATTGAATGTACGAATCTAAAAAATTAAAACTACTGATCGATGATAGCTTATTGATTTTAATTATGGCGACGCTGGCTTGTTGTGGCCTCATTTATGAATATTTACTGTCTCATTATTCTGCGCGTATTCTCGGTAGTGTTGAAACGGTTATTTATGCAATCATCGGCATAATGATTGTCTCTATGGGGTTAGGGGCTTTTGCTGCTAAAAAAGTTAAAGATGCTTTTAATGGCTTTGTTATTCTTGAATTGGTGGTTGCTTTTATAGGTTGTAGTGCCACCCTATTTATTGCTTCTATTATTGCCGTTACCCAAACGCTGCCACAAGTGATTGCAGAAACCTACCTTATTCCGATGGATGCATTACCAAGAGGTGGAATGCTGGCAAAAATTAATTGGCTGAGTATGCAACTGCCATATTTGTTTGCCTTTATTTTAGGTTTTTTAATCGGTATGGAAATACCATTAATCGCACGAATTCGAGAAACTATTTATGGACATCACTTAGCCCATAATGCCGGTACCATTTATGGTGCTGACTATATTGGCGCAGGTGTCGGTGCTGCGATTTGGGTGCTGTTTATGTTAAGTATCGAGATCAGCCAAGCAGCGGCAATAACGGCAACACTTAATTTACTTGCTGGTTTTGTGTTTTTATTGCGCTTTAAACGATACCTTAAGCATATTAAATTATTATTATTAGGCCATAGTCTATTAGCGCTGTTAGTGGTGTTGGTTTTCCAATTTGGTGGTGGCTGGCAAAAACAGATGCAAAACATGCTGTATCTAGACAAAGTTGTTTATCAAACGCAGACACCCTATCAAAATCTAGTCTTCACTGAGCGCCAATTAGGTGGTGGTATGGAAGCTATTTATAATTTCTATATTAATGGTCGTTTGCAGTTTTCCAGTTTAGATGAACACATTTATCATGAGTTCTTGGTTCATCCTGCTATGTTAGCTTCTGCGCGCCAAAAAAATATTCTAATTATTGGTGGTGGTGATGGTCTTGCATTACGAGATGTGCTGTTGTGGGAACCTGATGCCGTTACATTAATTGATTTAGACCCCAACTTGGTTGAGTTATTTAAAAACCCAGATGATAGCCTACCTAGTTACCTTGCCAATAAAGTTAAAGTGTTAACACAAGATAGTTTTGCCGATGACAGGGTTAATGTCATTAATGATGATGCCTTTATTGCGATTGATAGCTTATTACAAAATAAACAGATCTTCGACACCATCATTGTTGATTTACCTGATCCAAGTCATCCCGATCTTAACAAGCTATACAGCGTTAATTTTTATTATCGTTTAAATAATTTATTAAACGCTGATGGCGTCTTAGCCGTACAGTCTACTTCACCGTTTCATGCCAAAAATGCATTTGTTTCAATTGCTAAAACCATAAAACAAGCGAAGTTTCCCTATGTTGAACAATACCATCAAAATGTGCCTTCGTTTGGCGAGTGGGGCTGGACAATAGCAACTAAATCGACCTCTAGTGTTAGTAAACGTTTGCAAGCAGTGTCAGATATTCCAGTACAAACAAGTTGGATAACGATGGATTTATTAAAAGGTGCCTTTATTTTTAACAAAGGTTTTTATGATGATGCAGAGTCAATCAAGATTAATTACTTAGGTACAAATCAATTATATCAATACCATCAACAGGCATGGGAAAGAGAAACTGAATTATCACAATAAATTTAGTGAAATTTATATCTATAAAATATGAATGAAATTTTGAAGTTGATCGCAAAATTCTATATAATTCGGCAACTTTATCAGAGCTTATTAAGGATTAAATAAACGTGTTTGAATTTCCAAAAATGAATAAAAGTAGCGTTAAAAATGACGTGTTATCGGGATTAACTGTTTCCCTTGCATTAGTACCAGAGGCGGTTGCATTCGCTTTTGTTGCTGGGGTAGAGCCGATGGTAGGTTTGTACGCCGCGTTTATGGTTGGATTAATAACCGCAATTTTTGGTGGACGCCCAGGAATGATCTCCGGAGCAACAGGTGCAATGGCCGTTGTAATGGTGGCATTAGTTGCTGAGCACAATGTGCAATATTTATTTGCTGCCGTGTTATTAGCAGGTTTACTACAAATGCTATTTGGGGTGTTCCATTTAGGTAAATTCATCCGCATAGTCCCACATTCAGTAATGATAGGCTTTGTAAATGGACTGGCGATAGTTATCTTCTTAGCTCAGTTAGGCCAGTTTAAAGAATTTAATGAGTTGGGAGAGCTGGTATGGCTTGCTGATTCCGCAATGGCGATCATGCTTGGATTGGTTATTTTAACCATGGCTATTATTCACTTCTTACCAAAACTAACCACGGCAGTCCCTTCGACATTAGTTGCAATAGTTGTGGTTACTTTATTAGTGTATTTTATCCCCGCTTTAGATACACGTACAGTGGTTGATTTCTTA
>JBALXF010000132.1:0-7531 GCA_036961085.1 Psychromonas sp. | reverse complement strand
TTATTATTTTTCATCAATAGAATAGATAAAATATAATAATATCCACATTATGCTAAACAGCATTACCTGCAGTAACGGTCGACCATACAAAACCAATATCGAAATACAAAAACTAACGATAATAATTAAGTAAATGTGCTTTTTACGTTTTCTATCAATTTTTTTCTCTTTTTCCCAATTACGTAAATCTTGCCCTACATAAGGTGCATTGAGTAATAGGCGATGAAAACGCGTTGAGCTACGAGAGAAGCAGGCCAAGGCCAGAATTAAAAATGGAGTAGTTGGAAGGAGAGGCAGAATAATACCTAGCAAGCCGAGCAATACACTCACAAAGCCACATATAATCAATAAATAACGTAATGCAATCTTGCGCATTTTTTGCCTATTATTTAAATAAAAAAGGCCCGCAAATGCGAGCCTTTTATGATAAACATCAAACTTAATAAGCTTGATGCTTATCAGCAATTTAACAACTTCAATTACTTACCAAGCTTCTTTTTATACGAGCAGCTTTACCAGTAAGTTCACGTAAGTAGTAAAGTTTAGCTTGGCGAACCAGACCGCGACGTTTAACTTCAACGCTTCCTACAAGTGGGCTGTGAGTTTGGAAAACACGCTCAACACCTTCACCATTCGAGATTTTACGAACTGTGAATGCTGAGTGTAAACCACGGTTACGCTTAGCGATTACAACACCTTCAAATGCTTGAAGACGCTCTTTTTCACCTTCTTTTACGCGAACACGTACAACAACAGTATCACCCTGTGCAAACTTAGGGATGTCTGTACGCATTTGTTCTTTTTCAATTGCTTGTAAAATATTGCTCATTTTTATACCTTATTTACCTAGATAGCCAATAACATCGCTGGTCAATCGGAGTCACTTCCCAGAGCAGCAAGCAATTTAGCTTGCTCGTCAGTCAGAGCTAGGTTGTTTAATAAATCGGGTCTTCTTGTTACCGTGCGTTGCAATGATTGCTTTAATCGCCAAAGGCGAATTTTTTCATGATCACCGCTCAATAATACACTTGGCACTTGTTTTCCATCTAACACCTCTGGACGCGTATAGTGTGGGCAATCTAACAAGCCATCCGCAAAGGAGTCTTGTTGTGCCGATTGCACATGACCTAAAACACCCGGTACGAAACGTACCACAGCATCAATAAGAATCATCGCAGGCAACTCACCGCCACTTAAAACATAATCACCGACAGACCATTCCTGATCAACCAAGCTTTCTATAATACGCTCATCTACACCTTCATAGCGCCCTGCTACCAAAATCAAAGCATCAGAGCTTGATAATGATTGCGCACCATTATGGTCTAAACGTTTTCCTTGAGGAGAAAGATAAATTACCTTTGCCTCGTGTCCTGCTTCTTTAGCCGCCTGCTTAGCCGCGACGATTGCATCCCGTAAAGGTTGCACCATCATCAACATACCAGGACCACCACCATAGGGACGATCATCAACCGTTCTATGTTTATCGGTAGTGAAATCTCGAGGATTCCAACATTGGATAGAAAGCAGATTATTTTTAATCGCTCGACCTGTTACCCCATTCTCGCTAATGGCCCGGAACATATCCGGGAAGAGGCTTACAACCCCTATCCACATCACTTTTCTCCCAGGGTAATCAGAAATCAGGTTCCCAATTAACTATAATTAATTTGCTTGCAAGATCTATATTAGAAATTACTTGCTCTTCAATAAACGGAATTAACCGTTCTTTTTGCCCAAAAGCATCATTCGAGTTGGCTTTTACAACAAGCACATCATTAGAGCCTGTTTCCATCATCTCAGTGATAACACCAAGATCATAACCTTTGTCAGTTTGAACCTGACACCCGACTAAATCTCGCCAATAGAAGTCTTCTTCCAATTCAGGAAGATTATCTGAGTTAACGAATAGCTCCAAACCAACTAAGGCTTGTGCTTCTTCTCTAACATCAAATTCCGCTATTTTTGCAACAAAACCATTACCGTGACGCTTCCAAGTGGTTATATTAACCTCTTCAAATTGCCCTTTTGATTTCATTAACAGAGGCTTGTATTCAAAAATGCTTTCAGCATCGTCGGTGTAGGAGTGGACTTTTAACCAGCCTTTGATGCCGTAAACCGCACCAAATTTACCCATTACAATTGGCTCTGCTTTATCGCTCACCGAATTCCCCTCACCTAACTGCAATTATGCAGCTACTGCGTTGTCTTTAACTAATTTAGCAACACGATCACTTAGCTGTGCGCCAAGACCAAGCCAATGGTTGATGCGATCAGTGTCTAAACGTAATTTTTCTGCTTGACCTTGTGCTGTAGGGTTAAAAAAGCCTACTTTTTCAAGGAAACGGCCGTCACGTGCGTTACGGCTATCAGTTACTACCACTTGGTAGAATGGGCGTTTTTTAGCGCCACCACGAGCTAAACGAATAGTTACCATATCGTCCTCTATATTTGTTGTTAAACGTCATAAGTCAGAAAATTCTGACCACCTGCTTTTGTAGAAAGCCGCAAAATTATACTCTTATTAGTCAAAAGAACAATCAAAATCACACTTTCACCTAACTTTAGGCGCTTAAGTCACATTATAAATGCAAAAAAAGCCCAATGAGACGCGCTATATCGTCTTATTGGGCTTATTTGAATCTTTAAAACTAATTTTAAAAATAGGCTATTTTTTTCTAAATCCGCCTAAACCAGGAGGCATTCCCATTCCGCCCATGCCACCAGCACCGCCACCCATACCAGGAGGAAGCATACCTTGCATACCGCTCATCATTTTACGCATGCCGCCTTTACCCGACATTTTTTTCATCATTTTCTGCATTTGCGTAAATTGTTTTAATAACTTATTCACATCTTGTATTTGAGTACCAGAACCCGCCGCAATTCGACGTTTACGAGAGCCTTTAATCATTTCTGGCTTAGAGCGCTCTTTTTTGGTCATGGAATTAATAATTGCTTCCATTTGATCAGTTGTTTTATCGGTAACTTGGTTTTTTACCGCATCAGGTACTTGATTCATACCCGGCAGTTTATCCATCATTCCCATCATTCCGCCCATGCTTTTCATTTGAATAAGCTGTTCACGGAAATCTTCTAAATCGAAACCTTTACCTTTTTTAACTTTCTTCGCTAACTTTTCAGCTTTTTCTTTATCAACTTTAGATTCAAGATCTTCGATTAATGAAAGAACATCACCCATACCTAAAATACGTGACGCGATACGATCAGGGTAAAACGGTTCTAATGCATCAACTTTTTCACCCATACCGATAAACTTAACCGGTTTACCTGTGATATGACGAATAGAAAGAGCTGCACCACCACGCGCATCACCGTCTGCTTTAGTTAGGATAACACCGGTTAACGGTAGCGCTTCGTTGAAAGCTTTAGCAGTATTGGCAGCATCTTGCCCTGTCATCGCATCAACGACAAATAAGGTCTCAATTGGCTTAATGGCACTATGGAGATCTTTAATCTCGTCCATCATTTCGCCATCGACATGTAAACGACCGGCAGTATCGACAATTACAACATCAATAAATTTCTTTTTCGCATGGTCTATTGCAGCATTCGCTATATCAATAGGCTTCTGAGTTATATCACTCGGGAAGAACTCTACTTCTACTTCACCGGCAAGTGTTTCTAGTTGTTTAATCGCAGCAGGACGGTAAACATCGGCACTGACCACTAATACACTTTTTTTATCACGCGTTTTTAATAAACGTGCTAATTTTGCAACTGAGGTGGTTTTACCCGCACCTTGCAAACCTGCCATCAGTAAGATTGCAGGTGGTTGAGTCGCAAGATCTAAAGTCTCATTGACTTCACCCATTGCGAGTTCTAACTCATTCTGAACTATTTTAATGAAGGCTTGACCAGGGCTTAAACTTTTAGCAACTTCTTGACCAACGGCACGCGTTTTTATTGCTTTAATAAAATCACGAACGACAGGCAAGGCAACATCAGCTTCTAATAAAGCCATGCGGACTTCACGCAGTGTATCTTTAATATTGTCTTCGGTTAATCGTCCTTTGCCACTGATATTTTTCAGGGTTTTCGACAATCTATCGGTTAAATTCTCAAACATATTCAGTTCTCGTTGCTAAAATAAAGTTGATTATACGCATTTATGTAAAATCAAAGTAGTATTAACTTCTCATCGTCTTAATAAAGCTAAAAATTACCTGTTGTAAGCGTAGTCTGGTGCGTATAATCAGTACTATGTAAGTAATAATAAAAAGAGTCAATATGGATTATTTAGCGTTATTAGGGACAGTCTTCTACCTCCTCTGCGGTTGCTTGGCGATTAATAAGCTTTTACAACCTCGCAGCGCGTTCAATAAATGGATTCTAGGCACATCATCACTGGCTCTTATTATTCATGGCATCTGGCTTTACCAAAATATATTTCTAATAAGTGGGCAAAACCTACCTATTTTAAATGTATTGTCTTTGGCTAGTTTTGTGATTGCTTTACTTTCAGTATTAGTTAGTCGACGCCTAAATACTGGGGTTTTATTACCCGTTGTTTTTGCTTTTAATATTCTTAATTTCATCGCAGTTGCTCACCTGCCAGGTCGCTATATAACGCACCTAGAAAGCAACCCGCAAGTCGGTGCTCACATTATTTTAGCGCTTCTCGCTTATGCAATATTAAGCATCGCTAGTTTATTCGCATTGCAATTAGCCTATTTGGATTACCGATTAAAAAGTCGTAAAGCACCATTGACTCAATTAAACCTGCCACCGCTAATGACGCTAGAAAAAAGTTTATTCCAATTTATTTCAGTAGGGTTTGTATTATTGAGCTGTGCATTGATAACCGGCTTTATATTCTTAGAAGATTTTTTTGCAAGTGGCAGTGCGCATAAAGCAATTTTATCTATTCTTGCCTGGATTATCTATGCAGTGATCTTATGGGGTCATTTCAGTAAAGGATGGCGAGGACGCTTAATTATTTATATTACTATTCTTGCGTCTTCAATATTAAGCCTTGCCTATTTTGGTAGTCGCTTTGTAAAAGAGATCATATTGACTTAATAGATTAAGGGGCAGAGCAAGCCCCTTTTCACTTGCCTAAATTATAAACCCGCTTTTTCACAGCTATTTATTAGCACCTGATTTATATTAACTTGCAACTCAGCAATTCGCCGTCCTCGTTCACATTCCCAACCACTTACCGGATACTGTTTACTCCATGCATCCATTAATTGCCGCTGCTGTTTGCTTATACTAAACCTTGAATAGGTATGATCCATATAAAGATAGGTTCTAGCTATCATGCCTCTAGATGATTCTGGCGGCTCTACTTTACGGTTGCTTACTTTCATTTCACAAGAGCCAAAACTGCTCTTTTGATCGGCTAAAAGGGTAAAGTTATAATTGCTACGACTGGCATTAACCGCGCCAATCGCAGGATATAAGTTATACATATCTGCCTGCATAAGTTTGTATTCGTCATTCACTTTCTCAGCACAACGACGGCCTTTGTAAGTTTCCTTTTTGCTATTTTCACAGCGTTCATGCCCCTCTCGCCACTCCGGAAAAGTTCTCCCAAAGTTTTCTGCAGGCACAACGTGTTCCCATTCAAGTCTTTTAGCGCGTTTGACATATTTTCTGGTTTCAAAGCCTTCAGGAGCAAATATATTTTTTTGAGTATCAAACTTGGCATTACAGTAAAGAGTCACTCGCTCACTATCAGCAGTATAAACATCTCTTTCAAGCATTCTTTTCGCTTTGTTAAAGGATTGATTTGTTGTATTTCCAGTATCAGCAACAACAGAGAAAGGTATTAGTGTAAGCAGGAGGATATATTTGATAAACATGGTTTTCATACAGGCTATAGAAATGAGCCGTCACCTTATCAGTCAAATTCCTTGAATTGCAGTCAAAAAAAAATCAACTACGCAATAACATGACGAAGTTAAAATATAAGCAATTTTAATTTTTAAGATCATGAAATAAAGACTGAAAAAATATTAATATTGCCAAAAAGTACTAAATAAATTTAAACAACTCACCTTAGTAAGAAAGTTTTTATACAATCTAGATAATCATTTTTGTTTTCTGCATAGTTCTTAGTTACTATCCATCATTCATGTTTAAAACATTCGACTAACAATTAAAGAGAGTACCCTTGAACGATATACCCACTAGTGCCTTGCTGATAACGCTTGTTATTTTAATAATCATTTCAGCTTATTTCTCTAGTTCAGAAACAAGTATGATGTCATTAAATCGCTATCGATTACGACATCTTGCTAAAGATAAAAATAAAGTAGCTATCCGTGTTGAAAAACTATTAGATCAACCTGATAAGTTAATCGGCCTGATTTTAATCGGTAATAATCTGGTTAATATCCTAGCATCAGCACTTGCAACCATTCTTGGGCAACGCTTATTCGGCGATGCCGGTATTGCAATCGCAACAGGTGTACTTACCCTAGTAATCCTTATCTTTGCTGAAGTAACGCCAAAAACGCTGGCAGTGCTTTATCCTGAGAAAATCGCTTTCCCTAGTTCTTTTATATTGCGCCCATTACAAAAAATACTTAGCCCGATCGTATGGTTAATCAATGGTATATCTAACGGTTTATTGCGATTAATAGGTATCAAAGTTACCCATCAAAATGACCAAGCCCTCTCTAGCGATGAACTTCGCTCAGTGGTTCATGAAGCAGGGTCAATGATCCCAGCCCATCACCAACAGATGCTACTGAGTATCTTAGAGCTAGAAAAAGTCACGGTTGATGAAATCATGATCCCTCGAAATGAAATTGCGGCAATCGATATCAACCAAGACTGGGAAACCATTCTTAAGCAACTAAAACATCGTACACATACTATGACGTTGCTATATCGAGACACCATCGATGATGCGATTGGTTTCGTTCATGCCCGCGATTCATTATTAATATTATTAAAAGAAGATTTTACTAAAACAACATTATTGCGCAGTGTTAGAGAGTTATATTTCATTCCTGAAGGAACTCCGCTTAATACGCAGCTAATAAAATTCCAACACAATAAAGAGCGTATTGGTTTAGTGGTTGACGAATATGGTGATATTCAAGGTTTAGTGACACTTGCTGATATATTAGAAGAGATTGTTGGTGACTTTACCACGACTCGAGAGCCGCATAGCTCGCAGGAAATATATAAACAGCAAGATGATTCCTACATTATTGAAGGCAGTTTAGGTATTCGTGATATCAATAAAGAGATGGGCTGGACTTTACCAACAGATGGACCTCGTACCCTAAACGGATTGATTTTAGAACATTTAGAAGAGATACCTACAGGTAAAATTAGTGCACGTATTTGTGGCTATCCAATGGAAATTTTAGAAGTAGAAAACAATATGGTTAAATTAGTGAAAGTGATTCCGCACTTATATAGCGAAGAAGCTGAATAATTAGAATAATTACTTTACATGCTTATGTAGATGACTCTGGTGATCTTTTACAAAAACCTTAAAAACACGACCACGCACACTTCAATCAACTGCGGAACTACGTTTCGGTTTGAG
>JBALXF010000131.1:0-7568 GCA_036961085.1 Psychromonas sp. | reverse complement strand
TTTGATATTGCTTCAGATCAGACTCGCCTACAAGGGCTACTAAAATCGAGAGATCTAGGCGTGCCTTTATCGACAGCTAAAGTTACCTTACTGAGTAATGATAAGAGTGGTTTTTTAACTTATTTGCCTGTTTTTCATGGCATTGACTCAAGTGTCGAAAAAAGACGTTCACATCTACGTGGTTTTGTTTTCGCTGTTTTTGCGCTCGAAGATATTTTTAAAAATACGATTCATCACACTGCCGTTGATAGTATTAATGTTAATTTTATGGATCTGACCGATAGTCATGAAGTTGTACTATTTCGCAGTGGGATAAAGGAGTTTAAGAAAAGCTACCAAGCCCCTTTCTCTTACCAAAAGAGCTTACAAAATATTTCAGGGCGTCAATGGGCGATCGAAGCAACACCAAGCTCAATATATATGCAACAAAGGCGTGGAAACTTTCCATTTGCGATCAGCTTCTTTGGTATCCTTTCAATACTTTTAGCTGCAATCGTTATCTATGTTTTAATTGCACAAAAAAGACTAATCAAACAAACCGTACTGGAAAAAACCAAAGATCTGAATGAAGCTAAAAAGCAGTTGGAGATTTTAACCTTAACTGATTCATTGACCAATATTGGTAATCGTCGTAGTTTTGATGAGCGGCTGATATTAGAATGGAAAAGGGCACAACGAGGTGATACATCTCTGTGTCTAATATTAATTGATATTGATTACTTTAAGTTATTTAATGATCATTACGGGCATATTGCAGGCGATAATTGCCTAATACAGGTTGCTTTCATGCTACAAAAATCATTTCCCCGTTCAACCGATTTTGTAGCTAGATATGGCGGTGAAGAGTTTGTGGTGTTGTTATCTGATAGTGTAGATTCTTATAAGGTAGCTGAACGTTGCAGGCAAAATATTGCCGCATTACGGATAGAGCACGAAGCTTCAACTGTGGCTAAATATATCACCATCAGTTTAGGTGTCAGTACATTAATCCCGTCTCAACAGTGTGAAATTGTCGATTTTATCAATAGTGCAGATAGGGCTCTCTATGCGGCCAAAGAAGCGGGGCGCAACCAAGTCATAGTAATGGATGATTAACCAAACAGATAGCTCTACTAATCATTTAAAATAATTGTTTAAACCATATTTAAAATCTGATCAGCAGCTTAGATGCGGATTAAAACCTCAACTAATTTGCAGCAACGGCAAATTGCTTGTTGATATTAATTTAATAATTGAATTAATTATCTAATTCCGCGTTTTTAATCCTCTCATTTCATCTCAGCACTAGCCAATTCTCTTTGAGTTGCGTAAAATTGCGCCTTATATTTTAATCCCTTGCTTTGAATAGAGATAAAAAACTATGCAGCACCTTGATGAAATCGTTGCTAATGCGCAACAACAGATAGAAAACGCTAAAGATGGTAATGAGTTAGAGCAGATTCGCTTACAGTACCTAGGCAAAAAAGGTTTAATGACAGAGCAAATGAAAGGCTTAGGTAAATTACCACCTGCCGAAAAACCTGCTGCTGGTCAAATGATTAATAAAGCTAAACAAGCTATTCAGGCAGTTTTAGTCGCGCGTAAACAAGCAATGGAAGCAGAAGTTTTAAATGCGAAATTAGCATCTGAAACTATCGATGTAACCTTGCCTGGACGTGGTGCATCTTTAGGTGGTGTTCACCCTGTTACGCGTACTATTGATCGTATTACTGAATTCTTCGGTGAATTAGGTTTCGAAGTTAAAAATGGTCCTGAAATTGAAGATGGTTACCATAACTTTGACGCATTAAATATCCCACCTCATCATCCTGCTCGTGCAGATCATGATACATTTTATTTCAATCCTGAGCTTGTATTGCGTACACAGACATCTGGTGTGCAAATTCGTACCATGGAAAAACAAAATCCACCAGTGCGTATTATTTCGCCAGGACGTGTTTACCGTAATGATTACGATCAAACACATACACCAATGTTCCACCAAGTTGAAGGCTTAATGATTGCTGAAAACGTAAGTTTTACGCAACTTAAAGGCATCTTGCACGATTTCTTACATAACTTTTTTGAAGAAGATCTTGAAGTACGTTTCCGTCCTTCTTACTTCCCATTTACTGAACCATCAGCTGAAGTTGATGTGAAAGGTAAAAATGGTTGGTTAGAAGTATTAGGTTGCGGCATGGTGCATCCGACTGTTTTACGCTCAATGGGTGTTGATCCTGATAAATATTCAGGTTTTGCATTCGGTATGGGCGTTGAGCGTTTAACTATGTTGCGTTATGGCGTCAATGATTTACGTTCTTTCTTCGAAAACGATCTGCGTTTTCTCAAGCAATTTAAGTAAGGGTTAATATAATGAAATTTAGTGAAGCTTGGTTGAGAGAATGGGTTAATCCTGAAATTTCACGTGATCAATTAGTACAGCAAATTACAATGGCTGGCTTAGAAGTTGATGATGTTGAAGCTAGTGCTGGTGAGTTTAGCAAAGTATTAGTCGGCGAAGTGGTTGAGTGTGGACCACATCCTGATGCAGATAAATTACAAGTAACTAAAATCAATATCGGTGAAGATGAATTAATCGATATTGTTTGTGGTGCTAAAAATTGCCGTTTAGGTCTTAAAGTTGCGGTTGCAGTTGTTGGCGCAGTTTTACCGGGTGATTTTAAAATTAAAAAAGCAAAATTACGTGGTCAGCCATCTTTTGGTATGCTGTGTAGTGAATCTGAACTCGGTATGGGTGAAGGCTCTGATGGTATTCTAGAATTACCAGAAGCAGCTCCAGTGGGCAGTTGTGTACGTAAATTATTACATTTAGATGATGTAATAATCGATGTAGATCTAACCGCTAACCGTGCTGATTGTTTAGGTATTGCTGGTCTTGCTCGTGAAGTAGGCGTATTAAATAGTGTCGCTGTTAGTCAACCTAGTTGGGAAAATGTTGCTGTAACATTAGATGAACAAGTTGCTATCAATCTACAAGCTCCGACTGCCTGCCCTCGTTATTTAGGTCGTGTTATTCGCAATATCAATATTGATGCAGTAACGCCTTTATGGATGGTTGAGAAACTACGTCGTTGTGGTGTACGCAGTGTTGATGCTGTTGTTGATATCACACAGTATGTATTACTTGAGTTTGGTCATCCAATGCATGCTTTTGATTTAGAAAAATTAGAAGGCACAATTGAAGTTCGTTTAGCAACTCAAGATGAGAAACTGACGTTATTAGACGGTAAAGAAGTTAAGCTAAATGCAGATACATTAGTGATTGCAGATCAACAAAAAGCGCTAGCGATGGCGGGTATTTTTGGCGGTTTAGAATCAGGTGTTGCTGAAGGTACTACAAATATCTTCCTTGAAAGTGCGTTCTTTGCTCCGTTAGCAATTGCTGGCCGTGCACGTGCTTATGGTTTACATACTGATGCTTCTCATCGTTATGAACGTGGTGTTGATCCGGTTTTACAAGCAACAGCAATGGAGCGCGCAACTCAGCTATTAGTTGGTATCTGTGGTGGTGAAGTAGGTCCGATCACTGAAGCTGTTAGCGAAGAAAACTTGCCGAAACAAGCAATAATAACATTACGTCGTAGCAAGTTAGATCGTTTGATTGGTATTTCTATTGATGCTGACCGTGTTGAATCTATCTTGACTCAACTTGGCTGTGAAGTAACGGTAACGACTGAAGGTTGGACTGCTCTTGCACCGACTTACCGCTTTGATATGGAGATTGAAGAAGATCTTGTCGAAGAAGTAGCGCGTGTTTATGGTTACAACAATATCCCTAACATTGCGCCAGAAGTTGCATTAGTTATGCCTGCTCACAATGAAGCAAATGTTAAGTTATCTAAGGTACGTGACGTATTAGTAAATCGCGAATACCAAGAAGCAATTACATACAGCTTTGTTGACCCAGACAAGCAACTTAAATTACACCCAGAAGCTGATGCATTAATTTTACCGCACCCTATCTCTAAAGATATGTCTGCAATGCGTGTTAGTTTATGGACGGGTTTATTAGAAAGTGTATCTAAAAACCAAAAGCGTCAACAAAATCGAGTGCGTTTATTTGAAACTGGTTTACGCTTTGTTAAAGATGAAAATGCTGAAAATAATATCGCTCAAGAAGATATGTTAGCAGGTGTTATCATTGGTAATTTAAATGAAGAGCACTGGAATATTACAACCCGTACTGTTGATTTCTTTGACCTTAAAGCTGATGTAGAAGCGATACTTGATCTATGTGTTGATGCTGCAAGTTTTGAGTTTAGAGCTGAAACACACAGCGCTTTACACCCAGGTCAATCGGCTGCTATTTACCGTAATGGTAAAAACGTTGGTTACATTGGCACCTTGCACCCAAGTTTGACTAAACCATTTGCGCTGAATGGCACTGCGATTGTATTTGAACTGCAATTAGATCAAATCAATACCCGTAAATTACCAGAGGCTGGTGAAATATCTAAATTCCCAGCTAATCACCGTGATTTAGCGTTTGTCGTTGACGAGAAAGTAAATGCAGGTAACGTATTAAAATTTATAGAAAAAATTGGCGTTACTGAATTAGTTGGCATAAACTTATTCGATGTATACCAAGGTCAAGGCGTTGAAGAGGGTAAAAAAAGCTTAGCAATAGGTTTGATTTTACAAGACTCGGCTAGAACTTTGGAAGAACAAGAGATTGCTGATAGTGTCAATAAGATTGTTGAAGCAGTTTCTTCGGAGTTTAACGCATTCTTAAGAGATTAATTTATGGCATTGACTAAAGCTGAAATAGCAACACATTTATCTGAAGAAATTGGTTTAAGCAAACGCGAAGCAAAAGAGTTTGTGGAGTCTTTTTTTGAAGAAATCAAAGCAACACTTGAAGGTGGAGACCCAGTTAAAATCTCTGGATTTGGTGGTTTTGAACTAAAAGATAAAGGTGAGCGTCCAGGTCGGAACCCGAAAACAGGTGAAGACATACCAATTGCTGCTCGAAGAGTTGTCACTTTTAGAGCAGGGCAAAAATTGAAAGAGTTGATAGAAGAAAGCTTGCCAGATACTCAGGACTAACTTTAGTTACCTAATAATATTTAATAAAAGTCGCATTTGCGGCTTTTTTTTTGCCTTTAAATTATGAACTATCCCGCAACATTAATATTTTTAAATCAGTACAATTCGTAATGTTATATCCACGATCTATAATATTAACCTCATTTATTAGTAAGTCATAAATACTTATTGTTAAGGTTTAATTTTAACAAAGTGATCATTTAGGAGGTACTTTTGTCATTGAATCAATTCAAAAAAATTGTAATTTTAACCGGAGCGGGTGTTTCCGCTGAGTCTGGGATAAATACATTTAGAGCTAAGGATGGTTTGTGGGAAAAGTACAAACTTGAAGATGTAGCGACCCTAGATGGTTATAAAAAGAACCCTGAACTAGTACTAGAATTCTATAATAAGCGCCGTCGAGATTTTTGCCAGTTTAAGCGCCAACCTAATTTAGCCCATATTGCTTTGGCTGAATTAGAAGAGAAGTTCGATGGCGAAGTGTTACTTGTGACTCAAAACATAGATAACTTGCATGAACAAGCGGGCTCTAAAAATGTTGTGCATATGCACGGAGAGCTATTAAAGGCACGTTGCCCTGAAACTAATCAAGTTATTCAATGGACAGATGACATGACAATCAATGATTTGTGTCATTGCTGCCAATACCCCTCTCAGCTCAGACCACATATTGTATGGTTTGGGGAAATGCCACTTGGCTTAGATGTTATTTACCACCATTTATCACAAGCTGATCTATTTCTATCTATCGGCACTTCCGGGACAGTTTACCCTGCTGCAGGTTTTGTTGAAGAAGCAAAAAGTGTTGGTGCTTATACAATTGAACTTAATTTAGAGGCGAGCGAGATACATAGTCATTTTGATAAGGTTGTACAAGGTAAAGCGACTGAGTTAGTACCTGAGCTAGTTAAGTCTTTACTTAATCCTGTTACTAGTACTTGAAATGCTTAGAGAACACCCTACAATAGCTCGGCACTTATACCCATGTTATTTCAAAATGCTTTGTCAGGCTTCAGCTCGGATGCCAGAGCAAGACGTAATATGAGGTAATGGTTATTCCCTTTTCGATTGTTACAACGTAGGGCTGGTGTTCGAGCTGAAGCCCCGTAGGGCAAGGTAACTTGCACCCATCTGCGTTGTTATAAAATCTCTATGTAGAATAACTATACTTCAATTTTATGCCTAGCATCTCGCCGCAATTTGTCTTGCTGACTTTGTATTTCGAAGTATCATGGGTATATATAGTGTTATCATCGCAGTTATCTCTTACACTTCATATGTTGCTGATAACATGCTGAAAAAAGGATTTTTTTAAATGATTCGCAGTCAACTTACTGTCTTAGAACAAGCTCAAACGTATTTGAAGAGTGCTAATAGCGTTCAATACACCAATATCATTAAACCGCACTTTATGAGTTCAGCTGGGGCGCATATGCGTCATATTCTGGACCATTATCAATCTATTATTATCGGGCTAGTTAATGGCATCATTAATTATGATAGACGTAATAGAGGTGGGGATATTGAGTTGAGTCCAGATGCTGCATTTATCAAAATAGAGCATATTAAAATGTTCTTATTATCACTGAGCGCTGAGCAAATGAATCAGGCCATGAAATTATCGACTGAAATATCGACATCTGAAAGAAAAGTGTAAATCGTTGCAACCACATTAGCACGTGAGTTGGTTTTTATCAGTAGTCATGCGATTCATCACTATGCAATGATTGCTCAAATAGCCAAAGCACAGCAGCAAACTATCCCAGAATATTTCGGTGTTGCACCTGCGACGGCCTCCTTTATGCGAGCTGAAAAATGTGTACATTAACCTATCTATTAACCGATACCGGTTATGAACTTTTTTTTAATCGTGATGAATTGCGTAGTCGTCAACAAGCCATTGCTCCGTTATTAAATAATCAGCTTAAAACAATTTACCCGATTGACCCTGTGGGCAAAGGTACTTGGTTGGCAGTGCATGAAAGTGGTTTATCTTTAGCATTATTGAATTTTTATCATGCACAACAAGATGCATCTGGAGAGTATTTAAGCCGAGGGAAAATAATTGTATCGTTAATGAAAGATCCTAATAACGTTATTAATAATTTAAATAAAATGGATTTTAGCGAGTATTTACCTTTTCAGCTGTGTATTTTTACTCAAGATTTATCTCTTAATAAAGATAAAGTTAGGATGTTTCAATGGACTGGCAGTTTATTACAGGAAGTGGAAGTAACATTACCTATTACCTCTTCAAGTGTCGCTTATCCGGTTGTTTATAAACAACGACAAGTGCGTTTTAGTGAGCTAGTGAACTCTTCGATGCCAACAAGAGAGCAGTTAATCGCATATCATGACTCGCAAGAAACAGATACCAAGCTTTCGGTAAGAATGTCTCGGCCCGATGCGCAAACGGTAAGTTTTAGCCATATTATTGTCGATCAAAAAATTCACTTTCATTACCATGATTATATACCCATGTTACCTCAAGATACTTTGTCAGTCACAAGCTCGGTAACCAG
>JBALXF010000130.1:0-7585 GCA_036961085.1 Psychromonas sp. | reverse complement strand
CCGGCAAAAAGGTAAGGTTCAATATTGATAAAAGAGCAATATTAGAGGCTTTTTTTATTTCTAGCGGATCTTGCTCTTTATAAATTGGCATGACTTGTTACCTGTTGATAAGAATTAGCGTGGTAAATAAACAACCATTACAGCACAAAAAATAGCTATCAGCACAAATAACCAGCGAAACATTTTCATCTTCAAAAAGCGGCTTTCTGGGTGCCTTAAGGGTAATGCCATCCCACACTCTTTACACACTTGCGCTTGTTTATTGTTTACATCACGACTGATATCAATGGTGTATTGACTGTGGCAATAAAGGCAATGAACATCTTCTTTCAAAATAATATTCCAAATCTTTCAACAAATTCAACTAGGCAGTAAGTTGATGATATAACAATGGCAACTTAGTCGGTAATTGCCCCGGATTGAGGATCACTGAATAGCCATTTGATCCAAAAATATAGGGCATATACTGTTCAGCTTTATGATCAATTGTAATGCAAAACGGGATAATACCTTTTCTTTTTGCCTCTAAAATAGCCTGTCGTGTATCTTCGATACCAAAACGCCCTTCATAATGGTCTAAATCATTCGGTTTGCCATCGGTTAATATTAGTAGCAGCTTCTGTTGGTTGCGCTGGGTTTCAAGTACTTTAGTTGCCTGTCTGATGGCTGCTCCCATCCGCGTGTAAAATCCGGGGCGCAAAGACAATATCCGACCGCGAACTTCATCACTGTATTTTTCGGTGAAGTTTTTTAATAAGGAAAATCGCACATGGTGGCGTTTTACCGATGAAAAGCCATACATTGCAAAATTATCTCCTACTGCAGTTAAGGCTTCTCCAAACAGTAATAAACTGGTTTTAATAACATCAATGACTTTATTGTTGTTATCAATATAGGCACCGGTAGACATTGAAAGATCGGACAATAATAAACAGCCGATATCACGGGTTTGAGATTGGTTTCGACTATATAATCCGGAATCCTGGGTGGCGCCAACTTGAGAGTTGATATGAAAGTCTAACCAAGCATTTAAATCAAGCTCCTCACCTTCATCTTGTCCTTTCTGCCAATGTTTTAAAGACTGTAACTGTTCAAATTGATTTCTAATTTTATTGGCCAAGGCTTTCAAATCATTTGGAATACCCTGCGGTTTTGCATCTTTTGGCAACATGGGTTGTAATAAACAGCGGTCAGGAATAAGTAGATTTTTTTTGTAGTTCCATTCTGGCAATGATATCCCCTTACCCAGAGGGATATCGTCTTCTATAGCCGAGGGCAAATCCAAATCCATTTTAATTTTTGCTGTTTTTTGTCCGGTTTGTTTAGCAAGCGTGATCATATCAAGGTCTTCAGCGACACGTTTTGCGTCACTATTGTCGGAGTCATCAATAGCGCGGTTTACTTTGGAAAACTCACTCCAAGAGAATAAATTTTCCAAACGAAACACCATCAAACTATCTTTGCTGCTATCACTGTCAATTCGTTCGGTTTTCTTTCGGCCTTTGTCACTTTCTTGTAAGTCAGGCTCGCTATCTAGCGGCTGTTCATCAAGGTTAATCAGGTCATTATTAACCGTTTTCAACTCAACTTTGGCATTGGGGTAAAGCCACAAAAATACCGCCTCAGGTGCATGATTAGCGGCAGGAAAATGACTCACTGAGCCAGGCTCTTTTAACGCCTGAATAATACTTTTCTCGAGTGCTTGTTGTGACTTATCTAATGTCGAAATATCTGGTCTTAGGGCGAGAGAAGCCGTTACAAGTTGCTGATAAGCGTCTTGTAAATTTGGTAATTTGTTAAGTACATCTTTGACGATACGTTGATTATCAATCGCCCAATGGTTAAATTTATGGGGGCTATGCGCAGCTAATGCAGCAAGCCAGTAATAAAGGGATTTATTCAGTGATTTAGTGGGGAATATTGCGATTGATTCAGGTAAACGTAAACTTTGCTGGTCTTGCCAAGCTAGGCTTTGCTGTTGATGTGAGCCTGATATTTTTTGTAGTAAATTGCGTCTAACGATATATTCACGTGGACTAACAGCTTCAACCTGCTTTGCAGGATCGCCGCCTAATGCACGAAATATTATGCCCACCGATTTATAAACCTGCTTGAACTCTACCCGTTCATGCTCAAAATCAGCTTGGCTTTTTTGACTAATAAAACGATGCCAAATACTACCGACCCATTCTTCCATACGGTTTAGATCCCTGTTGTATTTGGCCTGTAATAAAAGACAACAATCGCCAGCTGAAATAGCCTGACGATTGTGACTGGTGATTATTAATACTCGTGTTGTGACTGCTATGTTGCTACTGACTATATTACTACTGGCTATGTGCTTAATTAAGATTTATCAGGCGCTTTTTTATCGATAAAGAAGTTAGACAGATAAGTGATTAAACCAAGCATAAAGATCACCCCAGCAAACTCTCTAGCCCAATAAAAAATGGCTAATTTATCTTGAGTTGCCATAAACCCAAGCGCCTCGCCCGACTCTGGAATACGCTGTAACCACACTTGTAAAATACCCGCACCAGTAAGGAATAATGTAATAAACACCATGGCAACTGTCATTAACCAGAAGCCCCACATTTCAACGACCTGTGCTTTTTTGCTAGAAGCTTCACCTATTCCACGTAGCTTAGGCATCGCATAAGAGATGATGGTCAAAACAATCATTACATAGGCTCCATAGAAAGCCATATGCCCATGTGCAGCGGTGATTTGCGAGCCATGTGTGTAATAGTTAACGGGAGCGAGTGTATGTAAAAACCCCCAAACACCGGCACCTAAAAAGGCCATTACAACCGTGCCCAAGGCCCATAATGTGGCGGCTTTATTAGGGTGTTCACGGCGGCGATTATTGACCATATTAAAGGCATATAACACCATCGCAAAAAAGGGTAATGGCTCTAAGGCAGAAAAGACCGAGCCAATCCACTGCCAATAACCCGGTGTAGCTAGCCAGAAGAAGTGATGTCCTGTCCCTAACAAACCAGAGATTAATGCCATGGCAATGATCACATACAACCATTTTTCTATGACTTCTCTATCGACCCCAGTGATTTTAATTAATATGAACGCAAGAATAGCCCCCATGATCAGTTCCCATACCCCTTCAACCCATAAATGAACCACAAACCACCAGAACAGTTTATCTAAGGCAATGTTTGCTGGGTTATAAAATGAAAACAGGAAGAAAACAGCTAAACCTATTAAACCGGTCATTAACACCGTATTAATGACGGTCTTACGACCACGAAGAATGGTCATGCCAATGTTGAATAAAAAACCTAAACAGACGATCACAATACCAATTTTGGTGATTGTGGGTTGTTCTAAAAATTCACGCCCCATTGTCGGAAAATACTCATTACCGGTAATAATTGCGAGTGTTGAATAAGGCACTAATAGGTAACCTAAAATGGTCAACGTTCCCGCCACGGCAAACACCCAAAACAATATAATGGCGAGTTTAGGACTGTAAAGCTCTGTTTCAGACTCTTCAGGCACAAGGTAATATGCTGAACCCATAAAGCCAAAAAGTAACCAAACAATCAGTAAGTTAGTATGTACCATACGCGCAACATTAAAGGGCACCAACCCACTCATAAAATCGCCTATAACGTATTGCAACCCCATCACTAAACCGAATAAAATTTGCCCCGTAAACAACACTAGCGCAAAAATAAAGTAAGGTTTTGCCACTGCTTGTGACTGAAATTTTAATGTATCCATAATATCCTTACCCTTCAATGTTTGGTGGCCAATCATTAACATCCATCTCGGCAGTGAATTTTAGAAATTCAGCCAAATCATCAACTTGTTGTTCCGTTAAATTGAATTGCGGCATTTGGCGTCGTCCTGGCACTCCAAGCGGTTGAGCTGCCATCCAGCTTTGCATAAAGCCTTTGAATAACTCCAAGTCACCCGCGCCACGTCGGTAATAAACATTACCAAGTTCAGGAGCAAAATAAGCGCCCTCACCGATTAATGTATGACAGCCAACGCAATTATTGACCTCCCAAAGACCTTTACCTCGCTCAACAGCCTCGGTTAAATTTTCACGATGGTCCCGCTTGGGCATCTCTCTGGTCGTATGCATGGTCAATGCAAGAAACAGCAGCAAGAAAAACATGCTGCCTCCGTAATATATGTTTCTTGCCATACCTTTGGTAAACGTTTCAGACATAAGGCATCCCTAAAGCATCAAATAAATATCAAAGTATAGGGTAATAATAATGATTGTATGATTATTGACCACGCAGAAACGGTAGTTAAGTTGAAATTTAGAAAGGAATAATAAGGAAAGTGACTGTTACGATTTTGATAACAGTGATGTTTGCATTTGTTTTTAAAGCAGATTTACGGGAATGAATTAAAAAATCAGGTAAATAGCAGCAATGATTGATGGCACTAAAATAACATACGATAACATCAAATAACGCCATAATTTAGGCGCATGTTGTAGCTCCATAAAAATATCGACGATTTGTTGGCCTTTAATAATAACGATTAAACTAACAATGATCACAATCATGGTCTCTGAAAGAAAAGTTCCAGCGTGCGCAAACTCAGCAAACATTGCTGAAATCAGAGTCAATACAACTAATAACAAGTAGCTGATAATGATTTTTTTCTTTGAATTTGTGTGCATCATTAGACCTATTGAATCACGTAGATAAGTGCAAATAGAATAACCCATACCAAGTCCACCATGTGCCAATAACAGGCACCCGCTTCAAAGCCGGAAAGACTTTGTCCTAGATAACCACCTCGTCCTGTTTTTAAGGCCATCGCCGCTAAAATAACCATGCCCAATAAGATATGCATATAATGAAATGCTGTGATCATAAAATACAAAGTAAAATAGGTATTGGTCGATAACCCCATACCAGCATCAACTAATTGCTTATACTCCCAGGATTTCACTACGATATACAGCGCCGCCAATGCTATTGCGGCGATAAGATAATACTTAGCAGTGCTTTGTGCATTGCGTTTAATGGCTTCAACACTTAAGGCGACAAACAGGCTGCTAGTGATTAATGCGATGGTATTGATGCCACCAGCAACAGGATGAAGATAAGCCTGACCTTCAATAAACATTTGTGGATACATTTGCCGAGTGACAGCAAAAGCAATAAAGAAAATAGCAAACACGGTTAACTCAGCCAGAATAAAAAACCACATTGCTAAATCGCCCGGTAAATAGGTTTTATTTTTAGCGTTGGAAGTATTTTCTAATGGGGTGTCAGACTCACATTGAGTTGTTTGATTGATAGCCATAGTCTTAATTATGCCTAAGTCAGCAAAAGGTGTGTTATCGAAGGCTTTTTCATAAATATTAACTCTCACCAAAGAAAAGCTGTGCAACATCCATCAAGGCTTCAACCGTGGTTATATCATCGGATAATGGTTCAGCTAAACAACATCGACACACCTCTAGTGCAGGCATGCCACTGGCCATCATTTTACCTGCATAAATAAGTAATCGAGTAGAGGCAACCTCGTCTAAATCATTATCTAACCGTCTCAGTGCAGTCGCTAAATCTACCAATTTTTTTGCGAGTGGCGCTTCTATGCAGCTCTCTTTCATAATAATTTGCTGCTCAATTTCTGGCGTTGGATAGGTAAAACGAAGCGCAACAAAGCGTTGTCGAGTACTCGCTTTCATGCCTTTTAGTAGGTTTTGATAACCGGGGTTGTAAGAGACCACCAGCATAAATCCTGGTGCAGCTTCTAAGATTTCGCCGGTACGTTCTAAAGGTAAAATTCGGCGATCATCGGCGAGAGGATGTAAAACAACTGTGGTATCTTTTCTGGCTTCCACAATTTCATCAAGATAACAGATACCGCCCTCTCTGACCGCGCGAGTCAAAGGACCATCTTGCCAATAGGTACCATTTGGCCCGATTAAATGACGCCCCACTAAATCAGCTGCGGTTAAATCATCGTGACACGCAACCGTAAATAATGGCCTATCCAATTGTTTGGCCATGTGCGCTACAAAACGGGTTTTGCCACAACCTGTAGGCCCTTTAATAAGAACGGGTAAGTTATGTAGAGATGCGTATTCAAATAAAGACACTTCATTTGATTGAGGTTGATAAAACACCTGATCAGTAACGTTTTCTTCGACTGCAATACCTTTCAATAACGCCATACTATTCCCTCTTAAACAATCCGATGTCAGAGTAACTATAACACTTTAAAAATATTCGCCATTAATAGCTTATTAAGACTCTAATTTAGAAAAACGTTTAAATGGCAAAGGCTGAGTAGTTACATTAAAAGAATGCAGATAAAATAATTAGCGATGGAAAGAAAATAAAATACACACGCATCATTCTGCGCAAGTATTTGTTGGCTCCTTTTAATTCCATGAAATGATCTATCACCATCAATCCTTTGAACATAACCGTTAACGCAACCAGAATACTGACCAATGCGGTCGATTCAAAATTTTCTCCCAGCAAGGTATTAAGTACGGTAATTGCCAGCAGCGTCAGCCATAAAGTTTCAAGTTTGCCAAATTTCGTCATCACCAGCTCCTATCGTAAGACATACAGTAAGGGGAAAATTAATATCCACATCAAATCAATCATGTGCCAATAAACAGCCAGCGCTTCCATCCCTGAATTATTTGTAGCTGAATATGCCCCTTTTCGAAGCCTGAAGATCACCCATAAAATTGCGCAAGCGGCCCAACCAACATGTAGAAAATGATTGAAAGTCATATAATAATAAACGGTAAAAAACGGGCTGGTATTGGTACTAAAACCCTGCACATCATTCCAATGGAATTCCCATGTTTTAAAACACAAATATAGGCAACCAGAGAAAAAGGCTAACCACAAAAATTGTTCACAGCGCTTAATATTATTCTTACGTATATTCGACATCGCTTTAGCCATGAAATAACTGCTTGAAATCAGCACAATGGTATTGGCTACGCCAGTAAGCGTACTTAGGCTTTGCGGCCCCTCTGAAAATGCTTCGGGGTAATGGTACTTGGCAACAAAGTAGGCAACGAAGAATATTCCAAACTCGGTCAGCTCAGACAAAATACCAACCCAAATGGGGATATTGCCAGGAACTCGACCCGCACGCTCTTCACTCCATGAACTAGGAAATATTCCAAGAGACTTATTTATCGGGGACGGATCCATAACTGCTGGCCTATTCAATGTTGATCATTTGCAATGGCTAAAAAAAATCCAGTGACAGATAACTGCGACTGGATTTTATTATAGTTTTATATTCAAGTTTGTACGGCAAACTACTCTTCAGTAGATTTTTCTTGTTGTTTAGTTTGCTCTTCAACTTTCTTCTCTTCTTGGTGACCTGAACCACCACATCCGCCACAACAGCTCATAATATTCTCCAGTTATTTAATTTAAGATTGCTTAAGTTGTGGCTAGTTTATTAAAGATGCATTTCAAATGCAACTTTAAATTGTACAAATTTTTATCGAATATTTTAACTCGCTTAAATCAGTAGCGATCTGGGAATAGCGGAAATCATATTGGGGACTAGAATATTTTGTATTAATGGGAACTAAGCATCAACCAATTTACTA